>CAYMKD010000372.1:0-2740 GCA_964390435.1 uncultured Pseudobdellovibrionaceae bacterium
AAAAAAGGTGTCCAGAGTAAGTTTCTCATGGCTTCTCTCCTAAAACTTTAAACATAACATCTTCAAGATCGCCTTCTTTAATTTGAATATCTCTAATTTCATCAAGCGGAATTTTAATGTCTTTTAATAAATCACCAACTGAAAAATCGGCTGGCACTAAGAGTTTTTTAGTTACACCCTGGTCTTCAACTAAATAAGGACTCTGGCATGGATAATTGGCATGACTAAGAGTGAGCAGAACTTCTTTTTTTGTAAGTTGAGTGATAATTTTTCGAGTTTCCCCTTCAATACGAAGCTCCCCTTTTTGAATAATAGCAACGCGATCACAAAGTTGTTCTGCTTCTTCTAGGTAATGAGTGGTTAACAAAACTGAGATGCCATGTTTTTTTAATTCACGAACGAAGTTCCATAGCGACTCTCTTAAGGCAATATCAACACCTGCCGTGGGTTCATCAAGTAAAAGTAGTTTTGGTTTGTGCACAAGAGCTTTAGCTATAAGTAGCCTTCGTTTCATGCCACCTGAAAGTTGCTTTACTTTTTTATGACGATGTTCACTTAAACTCAGCTGCGCCAGCAAATACTCGATCTGCTCTTGATTATGCCAAATTCCATAATAGCCTGAATGAAAACGCAAAACCTCTTCGACACTAAAAAATCCATGACTAATAATCTCTTGTGGAACAACGCCCACACGAACTTTACTCTCTTTAGGATTTTTAGTGACATCAAAACCAAACACTTCTACTTTTCCAGAGCTGGGCTTTTCTAGTGTTGTAATGGTTGAGATGATCGAAGTTTTACCAGCTCCATTAGGACCTAAAAGACCAAAAACTTCGCCCTCTTTAACTTCAAAAGAAACTCCTTTAACGGCCTCAAAAGAACCATAAGACTTTCTTAAATTTGTAATTTTAAGTGGGCTCGACATTTTATCTGGCCCTAGAAATAGAGGTGTGAAAAACCACGTCTGGGTTTTCTTTTTCGGCCCACTTTAAATCCCACTCTTGATTTACAAGCAGAACCGGTTGATCAATCATGTCTCGAAACATTTGCAAACTTCCTTTGAGTTCAGAGACAGGAGCGCCTTCTTTCGTGCGTGGCCAACGAGCCACAGTAAATGGCAATCTGTTAACTTTTACATCTAAATTGTACTCATCTTGCATACGATGCTTAAGCACTTCAAATTGCAATTCACCTACGGCACCCACAATAGGATCTTGCATACCCACAACAGGGTCAATAAAGAGCTGAATAGCGCCCTCTTCCGAGAGTTCCTTTAAACCTTTTTGGAGTTTTTGCCTCTTCATGGCATCAAGAACTGAGAGTCTGGCAAAAAGCTCAGGAGCAAATTTAGGAATGTCCTCAAAAAAGATTTGCCCCTTTTCACTGACTGAGTCGCCAATTTGAAAATTCATAGAATCGTTAACACCAACAATATCCCCAGCGTAGGCTGTATTTACAGTTTCACGCTCTTGAGCCACAAATTGATTTGAGTAGGCCAAACGAAGTTCACGCCCAAGACGCATGTGATTGACCTTCATACCACGCTCAAATTTACCAGAGCAAATTCGGATAAAAGCAACGCGATCACGATGACGCTTATCCATATTGGCTTGAATTTTAAATACAAAGCCTGAAAAATTATCAGAAAGAGGGTCGATCTCTTTACCCTCACGACTATTGCGAGTCATAGGGCCTGGAGCAAATTTACAGAAAAAGTTTAAGAAAATATCCACACCAAAATTTTGTTTAGCTGAGCCGAAAGTAACGGGACTTAATTGCCCTTTTAGGAATGCCTCAACATCAAAGGGAGGTAAAACTCCTTCAACCAAAGTGAGCTCCTCAATGACTTGCTCGGCAACATCGGCCTCTAGATTTTCATTAATTATATCAAATAGGTTTTCATTTACGGGGATTACTTTAACATCAAGGTCGTCTTCTCGGCGTTGATCGTAGAGAATAATTTCATTACTCATGCGATTGTAAATCCCCTTAAAACGCTGGCCAATGCCCAGGGGCCAAGTCACGGGATAACACTGCATTTTTAAAGTGGTTTCGATCTCGTCAATGAGAGTGAGCGGGGCTTTGCCTTCGCGATCAAGTTTATTAACAAAAGTAAAAATAGGAATATGTCGGTAGCTACAAACATCATATAGTTTTTTAGTTCTCTCTTCGACGCCTTTAGCAACGTCTATAAGCATACAAGCACTATCTACAGCCATAAGAACGCGGTAAGTATCTTCACTGAAATCTTTGTGACCTGGGGTATCGAGTAGGTTTACCCTAAGTTTCTCGTAATCAAATTGCATCACACTTGAGGTGATCGAGATCCCGCGCTGCTTTTCAAGCTCCATCCAATCACTGGTGGCAGCCTTTTTGCCGGCTTTGCCACGGACCTCACCGGCCTCATGTATAACACCGCCATGATAAAGAAGCTTCTCGGTGAGCGTAGTTTTGCCCGCATCTGGGTGAGAGATAATGGCAAAGGTGCGCCGTCTTAAAATTTCTTGTTTCGTTAGAGTATCTGCTTGCATGTTTTTTCGACTTTATTTATGACATGGCTCATGGTTAACAACAAGTATTATGTAACAACTTTTTACTTCTTTAAAGAACTCTCTGACGTAGAGGCCGTACAAGATTTATTACAGCGCCAAGCTCAAAAAAATGACGTGATGGGGCTTATTATTTTAGCGCGCGAGGGCTTAAATGCCACGGTGTCTGCAACCTCAATTACAAATCTAAA
>CAYMKD010000373.1:0-1517 GCA_964390435.1 uncultured Pseudobdellovibrionaceae bacterium
CATGCGAGAACAAGCATTGCACGCAAAAGGTTTTGGCAGGCTGAGTTTTACATTAGTGGAATTCGAGACAAAGTTTTTGAACTATGCTGTAGGCGTCATGATTTGCCGATTAGTCAAGGTCGAGGAATTGACCTGCTTCCAGCCCAAATCCTTAAATCGTTTGAAGTGGGACTGGTTAAATCATTGGAAGCTAGTGAATTGAAAAGAGCCTTTGGCACAGCAATAAATTTGCTTTTAGAAGAGATTTCTCTTGTAGATGAAATTTTGGCGAAACGATTAAGGCCAGCACTAATGGAATTATGTGAATGGTAGATAACATATTTGAAAATTCGCGTTTGGTTTCGATCTATGACTATTTTGATGGTCAGCGCAATGATTTGGATCATTACCTTGCGATTGCGAGAGAGCTAGAGGCAGAGTCCATACTAGATATAGGGTGTGGGACGGGCTGTCTTGCTACTCTATTAAGTATGAACGGGTTTGACGTTATTGGATTAGATCCTGCGCGAGCATCCCTGGACATTGCTCGGCTCAAGCCTTGTGCAGATAAGGTAAAATGGATTTTAGGTACTGCAAGTGACTTGCCTCCCACTACAGTTGATATGGCTGTGATGACCGGCAATGTTGCACAAGTTTTTCTTACCGACGAGTCCTTTGAAAAAACACTAAAGTCTATTCAACAAGCACTGAACCCGAATGGACATCTAGTTTTTGAAGTCAGAGATCCCACCCAGCAAGCTTGGCTCGATTGGACGCGAAAAAAAACGTACCAGCGTTTAGATGTTCCTGGCATAGGATTTGTTGAGGGCTGGTGTGATGTAACTGAAGTGTCAAATGGGTTGGTAAGTTTTCGTTGGACGTATGTTTTTGAATCTGACGGCAAAGAAATCACTTCTGACTCGACACTTCGTTTTCGTGAGCGAAGTTCCATTGAAGCTTTGCTTGATAAAGCGGGCTACCAAGTTCGAGAGGTGCGGGACGCACCAGACCGTCCTGGAAAAGAGTTTGTCTTTATTGCAGCTTTAACATAACTGCTTAGAAAAACGTTTTTATCACTTCAAAATAGTCCACTCCACTCAAAAAATAAATAAACCAAGGAGGTACGATATGCGTAACGCATATACATTGTTACTCTCCACTTCACTACTTTTTACATCTGCATGTTCAACTATGAACGAATCGTTACAGCTCGGAGCTGGAATGGGTGCTGCTGCTGGCGCGGCGGCCACCTATTCTGGTCAACACTCAGCAGGCAAACACTCGTCCCAGGATGTTGCTCTTGGAGCAGCTATCGGTATGGGTGTTGGTCTAATTACATCTTACTTCACTCACAAGGAGGTAGAAAAGGATCGAGAGTCCTATCGTAGCAATCAAATGGAGATGCACTTTGGTGATCTTCCACCAAGTCCATTTTTGATTCCAAACTACAAAAAGAAAGGCGGTCAATAGTGAAATTACGCAAGCAAGTGGTGTTCACCGAGGAGGCTTGGACTGCTGTTGAAGATTTAACCAATTGT
>CAYMKD010000373.1:1527-2739 GCA_964390435.1 uncultured Pseudobdellovibrionaceae bacterium
TGTGCAAATGATGGGTTTCACTTAGGCCATGTCAGCTACTCCGACACAATCAACGCTATGATTTTGTCGTCACGAACCAATGCCGAGGTACTCCGAGCCAAACATAAAAATGTGAAACGAACACTTAAGGCATGGGTATCAAAAAAAGAGGTGGACATAGATTCACTAATAAAGGACCTCACTGAGCTAAAGGGAAAAGCTGCTAAAAAGCGGGTCACGGGAACAGAAAAGGAGGTTCTGTAATGGCAAAGAAAATTGGTATGCACCAAAGGGCAAAACAAATACTACAGCTCCTTAAAATTCATGGGCCACTTTCATGTAAGTCATTGATGCAGATGATTGAGCCAACTATTGCAAACAGAAAACTACGAGAAGCCCTACAACGTCTTCGCAAAAGAAAGCTCATTGAAAAAAGATTTGAGAGAATCTTTGGTGGCAGGGGTGTATTTTATAACCTTGCTCAAAGTGATGAATCTTTGACTGAGCTGTCTAACTACTTGGGAATTACTGTTTATGAACTAAAACAACCACACTTCAGCCACAGGGTATTAATACATTCAGAATATTGTGCGCTGTGGACACATGTGCTTTCAAAAATGTTTCCAGAGGCTCAAATTGTTCGTGATTTTGAATTTCAAAATAGCTCCGATGCTGAAAAAATCATGCTGGCTTCAGCCCGTGAACTTGATTTACACCCCGATTTACTACTCGTCTTTCCTAAAACTGATGCACAAGAAGAAGTAGCTATTGCTGTGGAGATTGAACGCACACCAAAAACTGTCAAACGGCTCAAACACAAACTAAAAAAATACGCCAATGGAACTCACGTTGATGGAGTCATTTATCTTTGTGACACCGAGCAAATTAAAAACTCGATTGCTAGAGTTTATGAGTCTAAATCGCTGCAACAATCAAAACGGATTGGCCATTACTCAGAGAACTTTTTGCTGTTTGGAAATGCTTTATCTATACACACAGAGCCATTCGCAGAAATGTTTAACTCACGATTTAAAACTGTATTCTTGCCTGCTTGGGTTAGTTATCTTCAAGAAACTCGCTTCAACTCCAGGCGCGACTCCACGGCTCCAGCACCGGCCATCAAGGGCCGGTGTGAAACCGCAGTTGTTGGAAATTAGTATTTTAAAAACCATAGTGATTTTAAATCACTAGCAAAAACCGCCCGCCACTCATACCCCTCTAAAGCTCCCTGAC
>CAYMKD010000374.1:0-2730 GCA_964390435.1 uncultured Pseudobdellovibrionaceae bacterium
GAACTCAGCTCTGCTTGGCGGGACGGGGCTTGGATTAACTATATCAAAAACAATAGCCGTTGGATTAAAAGGCAATATCGAGTTAGTTAATAGCGAGCAAAACTTGGGCAGTCACTTTAGAATTAAAATTAAAAATCAAATAGATTGTATAACGGAGTTTTCACACTCTAGATCAAATAAAAAAGTTCCTTTGGATTTGAGCGGTCTCTCCATTTTAATTGTCGATGATTTGGAAGATAATTTAAAGCTTTTGGAAGTGATTTTAAAACCAACAAAAGCTAAATGCGGATTTGCAATGTCAGCCAAAGAGGCCTTTAAAAAGTTAGAAGAAGATCACTTTGATTTAATTTTGATGGATTTACAAATGCCTGATATCAATGGTTATGAAGCTTTTAAAATGATTAGAAACTTAAATTACTTTATGCCTATTTGGGCCGTATCGGCCTATGCAATGAAAGATGATATAAAAAAATGCAAAGAGATGGGTTTTGAGGAGCATGTAGCTAAACCTATTAATAGATCTGTTTTGTATTCAAAGTTGGCTTATTGGAAACATGTTAATACCGCAAGGAGCATAAATAAAGCCATAGAGTCAACGCGGCGCGATGTTTATCGAGACTTAGAATTAAACTAAGATAAGCCTGCGTGGAAAGTTCAGAAAAGAAAACTAAGATATATATTACTCACTTGTTGCTTGGGCTTTATATTTTAGCACTTACATTATCCATCTCTGCAATGGATTTAGTAATAACAATTATATGTGTCTATTGTTTGATTCAGTATTTTTTAAATAAGGATAAATCTTTATTTTGGCGTAATGGGCTTGAGTACTCATGGGGGGCTCTTGTTGTTATTGTTGTTATGGGATTTATTTTTACAGCGGCATCCGATGCGCCTTGGTTAAAACAATTACTTCGTTTTAATTGGATTTTATATTTGTATTCATTAGCCGGCTTATTTTTATATTTAAACCCCAGTGCTAAGTATTTCAAACTAGTTTTATATTGGTTTATTCTGTTAGGGATTTTAGGAGTTATTCAGCATTTTAATGGCATAGAGGTTTTTCGAGATATGCCTAAAGATAGGTGGCTTACAAGTGGGGGCTTTCGAGTCTCCGGATTTTTGGGAAGCCCAATGGTTTATGCGCACTCCTTTGGTATGTTTCTATGTTTTTTTCTGGCTCATGTGTTTAGCTTTGGAGCCAGACATCCCTTTAAATATTTATTGTATTTAGCGATATTTCTTACTGGTATGTGCGTAATATTTAGTTTCACCAGAGGGGTTTGGCTTGGGGTGCTATTTGCTTGCTATGTGATGAGCATTTTGTGTAGCCGACATTTGTTTTATAAGGTCTTAGTGTTAAGTTTTATTTTTGCGGGCACTTTGTACGCTAGCTTACCTTATGTCAGCAATAGGGTTAATAGTATCACCATTACGGATAAAGAAGATCAGAGTAACTATGGACGAATTCTTATCTGGAAGACAAACTTGCAAATATTTAAAGAGTCTCCTTGGATAGGAATTGGAATGAATGAGAACCAAAGAAGAAGTGTTGAGTTTCATAAAAAATTTGGACGTTCAGACGCTATGGAGGGACACGCACACAATCAATATCTTCAATGGTTAGCTGGTACAGGAATTTTAGGTTTATTGGCATATTTAAGTATGATCTTTATATTACTCTGGCAAAATATTAAATTAATAAAAGATCTAAAGTCGAGTGCAAATTATTGGTTGCAAAGCTTAGCACTTGGTTGTTTAGGAGTGCAAATTTGCTTTTATGTTGGAGGAATTACAGAGGCTAATTTTGAAAGGGCTCCTATAAGACATGTTTTTATATTTTTTATGGCATTACTCATTTTTTTGGTAAAAAAGCAAAGTTTGCTTTCTAAGGTAGAGTTAAAATAAATCCTATAAAGCTCTCCCTGAGATAGTTTATAGGATTTATTTTAAATGCGCTTCCATACATAGATCAGATACTCATCAGATAACTTTAAATATAAATAGAGCTCGTCATTTTTAATCTTAAGCGGAGTTTGCGTATGATTTCCAAGTTGCATATCGGGATCCCTACTGCAGCTTGGGTCATTTTCTGGATTCACCCAAATAATTTTTTCACTTAAAATTTCATTTTGATATACATATTGAGCGAACCTTTCACAAAAGCCATCTTCATCATCGCGCTTCCAGTAGAGTCTGCTATGCATATCATCAAAGAAGGTGTAATTAATTTTTAATTCTGGATCACGAGGAGGGAGTTCTTCATCCCGGTAAATCATTTTATAAAACTCCCACTTTCCAGACAAGGAGTTGGCAAGGCAAACTTGGGAAGCGATTATTAGAATGAAAAATATAAATAGTTTTTTTATAGCCAGCCTCTTTTTTGTAAGATTGGTTCTAAGAACGACTTTTGTTCTTTGTAATCGTTGTTATATAATTCATTTATAACTGAGGACAAATTATTAAAATTACTCTGCGGATTAAGTCGTGCTAATATTTTTAAGGCAAAGTTTTCTGTTTCTTTTTGACCGAGCATAGATCTGATTTCCCACAGAGTACCACTTATAATAAGACTGTCATGATACAAGCCGCCCGTTTTATCTTGTAGACTTAAAGTGTTCTCTAGACTTCGTTTAAATGGTGCCTTTAAGTAAGAAACCTCGGCCATGAGAGGTCGATCCAGATAGCTAGCTGATAAGAAATCTGCAAAGGCTTCATTAATAGAGCCAC
>CAYMKD010000375.1:0-2713 GCA_964390435.1 uncultured Pseudobdellovibrionaceae bacterium
AAAGAAAACTCCTCTTCTCCATGAGGAGATTTGATCTTGGCAACAACTGTTTGATCATTTTGCCAATACTCAATTAGCTCTGTTTGTCTTTCAATCTGTACGTCTAATTCATTGAGGGCTTTACATAAAATGGCTTCATGAATATCTTGTGAACAAAAGAGTAAATAAGGAAAGTAACTCATTTCTTTTCCTAAATCACCAAACTTAGCTCTGGCTGCTACTTTACCTTTACGACGCATAATGATCTCTGTGGCTTTAATGCCATTTTCAAGCAATGAATCAGAGATTCCTAACTGTCGATAAAATTCCAAAGTACGCGCTTGAACAGCTAAAGCCCTAGATGTTTCACCAGGCCGAGAGTTTTTATCGATAATTCTAAAATCAATACCTCTTTTTTTTAACCATAAGGCAAGCACCAGACCTGTAGGCCCAGCTCCGACGATTAAAACTGGCATCTTGTCATTTTTATTTATCTCATCAGTTTTCATTTTTAAATTGATCCTCAATCTTTTGAGGCTAGCCTCTTTGCATTCAAAAAGAAGATTTGGCTACGATCTCTACTTTTTGATTTACTCGTCGTATTTTTAATACTTATCACACATTTTGGTAGCCCTGCAGATATTTAATATTTATCTCTTTAAGGCTTGTAAAATTTGATCAAGTTTTCCTAAAAATTGAGAACGAGCTTTTTTATCCATTGCCGAAGGACCACCTCGCATCTCTCCCATATGCCTTAGATTTTGCATGAGTTCTCGATTAGCTACAGCCATGCCAATATTGTCTTCGGTGAATTCAATACCTTTGGGCCCCAAAACTCTGGCTTGTTTTTTTACACAGCGCTCTGCTAATAAAATATCTGAAGTAATCACAACATCTTTATTTGTTACCTGTTCAGCAATCCAGTCATCAGCAGCATCAAAGTCACCAGAAACCACAACCATTTTAAATAAAGGATTAGTTGGTAATTGTAAGTGTTTGTTTGCTACAAGAATGACTCCCACCTTGCATCTTTCAGCTACTTTATAAACTTCATCTTTTACGGCACAACCGTCTGCATCTACATAAATCATGTGTAATTAACTTTTATCTTAAAATGTTCCTTTTTTCCACAAATAGCTTTTTTATGAGTAATATTTCTCCTTTGTTTTATGAAAATAAGTAGCCATCAGCTTTCTGATCTGTCAGGGGTCTGGCCCTCTAATTGCAATATATATTATCATCGAAGACAATAAACCATCTCTTCGAAAAAGAAAGGAATTTTTATGTCACAACAAAAGGACACAAAAAATCAATCTACGCAGAGTAACAAAACTCAACAGAGTCAACAGCCCAATCAAAAAGGGCAAACTAAATATTCTGCTGATGCTAGAAAGAATGATAGTGCTCGTAAAGAAGCACCTAATGCCCAAAGAAAAGGGCAATAAGTTTCAAGGCCAATAATAATTAAATTAATTATTATTGGCCTCTATTTTACTAAAGATTTTATGCATTATGAACTTTCTGATAAACTTTTTCCCAACTTTGATTTTCATCTAACACCGTAATATCCTGAGCGTTATTTTTCTCCAAAATAGATCGAGCTTTTTTGATTTGTTCCTCACTATCTACATGAACAGCCATTAAAGTACCTCCAACATCCACATATCCGCCCAAACGATTAGCGGCACTCTCTGGAGTTCCAATTCCGACTAAAGCACCACTTCCTGCCCCCAGTATTATTCCAGCAGAAATTATTATTAATATAAATAATAAGGGGTTTTGAAGAAATGAAGCCGTCTGAGTAAATTGAGAGACACGTGTCATCATCATAATACCAATAAACATAATAATGAGACCTCCCAAGGCAGCACCAATTAGAGCTCCACTTCTAATTGTGGTTTTTCTATGTTGTTCAAAGTCTTTAGGCCCTTTTTGAGCCGGATAAAGTAAAGAAACATTATTTGGCGAAAACCCCTTAGAGTAAAGCTCTGCGCGAGTCGCATCCACTTCCAATTGATTTTTAAACACACCGAAAACTGCTTTATTAATGAGATCCATGAGCCATCTCCTCCTCTAAACTTTCAAATGTGATATTTTTAGATTTTGTTAAACATTTTTCAACAAAACTCCAATCAACTACGTGCCAAAAATTTTGAATGTATGTTTTACGCTCATTTTTAACATCTAAATAGTAAGCGTGCTCCCATACATCGCAAACCAATAATGGTCTTCTGCCGTGAACCAAAGGGCTTTCAGCGTTACTGCCGCTGAAGATCTCTAATGATTGATTTTGGTTCTTTACCAACCAGACCCAACCAGAACCAAAAAGCTCCGCTGCTTCTTTACTAAACTGACTCACCAGTTGATCTGTGCTTCCAAAATTCTCATTAATAACTGTGGTCAATGAATCTGAAGGAGCCTGATTATGTTCGCTACTCAAGCAATTCCAGAAGAATGTGTGATTCCATGTCTGGCTGGCATTGTTAAAAATATTCTTTTCAGATTTAGACTCGCTTCTATTAGCTGACTTAAGAATTATTTGTTCTAATGTGAGGTTTTCATATGGTGAATTAGCAATAAGTTTATTAAGCTTATCAACGTACCCTTTATGGTGTTTTCCATAGTGAACCTTTAAAGTCTCTGCTGAAATATAGGGCTCTAGATCATCGAAGTCATAGGGTAATGATGGTAATAAAATTGAACTTTGGGAACCAGTAGATAGTGCTTTTTTGTA
>CAYMKD010000376.1:0-2702 GCA_964390435.1 uncultured Pseudobdellovibrionaceae bacterium
TGGTCACAAAAAAGTCGGATTTGGCCGGAAAAGTGTGTCCGAATGGCCAAACCTGCTTTTTTCCAATCACAAAATCGACCCGAAGCCAGGCTTGAACATCAGGGAAGACTACTTATCTTTAGTTGGGGGTTCTCATGAACTTTCTCCAAATAGTACCCATAAGACATTTGAGAGTGGTAACATCCTTGTCTGCCCGGGAAGCAACTGGGAAAATAAACGCCTTTCTGAATCCACGCTCTTAGAATTCCTTAAAAAAATAGAACAAGACAGACCCTGCAAATTTTTTATCACCCAGAGCAATGAAAAGGAAATGGCTTTTGCCGTTTACCTCAAGAATAACCTGACAAATGCGGAAGTAGTACCCACGCTTTCGCTCCCTGCATTGCAAAACTTCATGCAGACCATGGATCTTGTGATAGCAATGGACTCATTACCTTTGCACTTAGCTGCAGAGGCTAATATTCCCACTTTTTCAGTCTTTGGCCCATCCCTGGCCGCTAAATACAAGCCAATCGGGCCCGAGCATCTATCCATCCAAGGTACATGCCCCTACGGTCAAACTTTCGCCAAGCGCTGCCCGCTCCTTCGCACCTGCAAAACCGGCGCCTGCATGAAAAACATCACTGCGGATCAACTATTTTCTACATTTAATATGAGATGACTTATGACAATTACAAATTTAAATGCGACCTGTGGTTCTTTATTTGAGAATAAACTAATCGAAAAATTAAACGAAAAGCCATCTAGTAAATGGTTGCCATGGGTAAAAAGTTTTGCAGAGAAGCTCGCTTGCTGCCATTACCCAGACGTAATGGAAGCTGGGATGGCTCTTGCCAATGCATTATTGGATTTGCCAAATGATAGCCCTTTAGCTCTAGCGATCAGCGTTCACTTGGAAAAGCTTCTTGAGACAGGTACGTTCTTAGATAAGTGCGTTAATTTGGATGAATATGCGATCAATCAAGCTAAAAGTGCATTATTGAATTTTGAAATTGCTATTTTGTCTTTAAAGCCCTCTAAGCTTGTAGATACAGATAAAGTTCCGGAAAATGTAACAGTTAATCCTAAATACATCTCAGACCCAAGGATCATGCTTTACAACATCTTGTCTCAATCCGGAAGTTGTCAATTAAGTGAAGAAGATGACACCATCGAAATGGAATTAGCATTTATTCTGGCTGATTTAAGAGAAAAATTCTTGCAACGCGTTATTCCAGAGGACCATAAAGATCGAAACGCACAGGTCGCCTATGTCAAAAACAAATTGCAGGGTCGATTTATGTTGGTTGAAGAGAGAAATGAAGTAGACGAGTCCATCGTCAATCTCTGCTATAAAAGAATGTCTGTCACTGCGTTAATGGGCTATATTGTGGAAGGTGGTTCAAGCAATATATACATTTATACCGATACGAGTGATGAGAAAAAAAAATACACCATTCCAATCGCTAAAAGACAAGGTTATGCAGGCCCTCAAGCGATGATCGATCATGTCTACCAATCCATGAATGAAAAAGGGGCTTTTAAAATGTCCCTTCTTAAAGAACAGAAAAATTATTTCCCTGAAAATAGTGAAACAATTACGAAATCAGGAGTAAAGGCTCTGCTCTATTCTACAGGTTATTTAGTGTAGACAAAATAGGGCTTTAGCTTTATTATTTATACGCCGGGGAAATTGGAAAAGTAAACTTCTCGAACTAGGTCAGGACGGGAACGTAGCAGCCTTAAGAGGTCGGTTTATTGTTCCAGTCCCTCTCCGGCACTTTCTTAAATGTCATCAGCCACTATCAGCCTAATGATATCATTATTACCCAAATGATTAAAGATACCAAGCCTCTTGCTTAGAGGATTATTAGTAAAATACACATCATCTAGATCATGTCCCCAGAAAATTCTTTTACGTGCTACTCTTTTGATTTGTTTAATTAAACGCTCTTCATTTTCTTGCAGAAAGGTGCAAGGATCCGTCAACTCTGAAATCTGCAGAGAGCGAGGAGAGCGCATTTTATCTTTGAGGTCTTTGATGACATAGGTCACGAGGTGTTTAAGCTGAGAAAGAGAGCAATTTTCAAATTGAAGGGTGTTCATGAAAAGAAGAGATAGAAAATCTGTAAACGGTGTTTTCTCACAGTAACTGTCACTAAGATTTTTAGCCTCGAATTGCATTTTTTTGAGTCCACGAATACTAGGAATGTTAATAAAAGCTTCAAATTTTGGTATTATTTCTTCCAAGCTTTTTTTTGAAATCCATGACGGGTAGAGCTCATGAATTTTTAAAAGGATATGGGTAACAGGGAGATCTGCTTTATGTTTTGAATCAAGAAAGTAGGTGATCCCGGATTTTTTGTTATCGCCCACACAACGTGTAGAAAAATCCAAGTGGTCCAGACCATTCTTTGCGTGAATTTCATCCCCTTCCAGAATTAAAATATCTGTCCCAAGTACTCCTAGTTGTTTTGTAAAACAATGCCATATCGAGATTTTTTTAATTTTGGAATTGTCAGAAACTAGAAATGAGCAGAGTTCAATTTTAAGAGAAAAATTTTGTGAATCTTTTCTTTTGAATACTCCAAGCGGTATGCTGTATTGGCATTCTTTTGCCGAGCTGCTACTGGAAAGGTTTAGTGAGGGAACTTGCATCGAAAGCTCCATAATTAAAGGAAGTTGATATCAACTTCCTTTGATAACGAATCAGTCTTATTTTT
>CAYMKD010000377.1:0-2684 GCA_964390435.1 uncultured Pseudobdellovibrionaceae bacterium
CTTTGACCCCTAGAGTCGATGACCCTTCATAGGCGAATAGACCCAACTGGACCTCAGATAGGTTAATCTTTTTTAAAAATTCTTTTAAAGGCTCAGCTTCCTTAAGATCTAAGAGATCAGCTCGTCCACATTGCTGAGTTGCTCCTCTAATAATTTTTTGCCACCTTTGGTACTTGGCTACTGGCAAGCTGCTTGATTTACGGATGAAGCTGTTATCAGAAAACACGGGTAGGATACTCTTAACACCTAGCTCAACTGACTTTTCTAAAATCATCTCAAAGGTATCAAACTTAGGAACTGATATAACTAAATGAATATAAGGCATGGGAAGTGGTGGAACTTGCCTCTCAGAGATAACTCTAACGGTTGCCTTCTTTTTTACGACTTCGGCAACTTCAACTAAAAAAGCTCTTCCTTGTGGATCAAGAATTTCAAAACGAGAGCCCTTTGTCTGACGACAAACATCAAAAATATGATGATATAAATCACCATCAATTTGAATCTCTTGATTATCGATTTCTGGATTATCAACGAAATAACGACGCAACTAAAGACTCCTTAAATTATGAGAATTTTAGTTTAAAAGCCACCCACTCATCTTTTTCAATTCTGTGCGTAACTTGTAAAGTGGTATTGGTTAAAAATTGATCTAGAAAATACTCTTCTCTTTCAAGTAAAATTCCACTTAGCAACAAAGAGCCCGACGGCTTTAATTTAGCTATCAATGAATTTTTAATTTTAATCAAAACACCATCAATAATATTGGCAATGACACAGTCAAAACTTTCTTTTAAAGAATCTATATTTTCATCCACAATTAAAATATTATCGACATGGTTTAAATGCAAATTTTCTTGCGCCACTCGCCTAGCTTCAGGATCAATTTCACTTCCCACAATAAAATGAACGCCAGAAAAACTTGCTAATATAGATAAAATAGCTGTCCCCGCCCCCACATCTAAAAGTTGATAAGAGTTGGGAGTTTTTATATTTTTAATCTCTTGGTGAAGTAAAAAAGCCATCATTTGAGTGGTTGCATGAGTTCCCGTACCGAATGCCATTCCAGGGTCAATCATAATAGGTTTTAGCGCTTGCTCGGGCGCCTTATGCCATGAAGGAACAATCCAATAAGGACCAACTAACTTAAACGGCTCAAAACCCTTTTTCCACTCTTCGAGCCAATCTTTATGTTCTTCTTGATGAATTTCGTGTTGAAGTTGCGGCAGATGTTTTTTTAAAGCTTCTATAAAGCTAGAGGAAGGTTTCTGTGAAAAGTAAATATCAAGTGCATGAAGGTCTGAACTTAAAATAACAGGATCGTAGACAAGGTCAGTTTGATTATAAGCAAGAGCTTCACTCAAACCACTGGCTTGATGATCAAAACATATTTGTGTCACCAAGTCTTCAAGACTTGATGGCACATTTAATAATCGAACACGGTAATAAGATTCTGGCACAAAACTACTGTGCCTGAGTCTCCGGAGCTGGTCCAGCATTTGTAGAATTATTGAAATTTATTACTTTTGTATCTGCGTTAACGGCCGGACTTAAAGAAGACATTTCAATTTTACTTACTTCCTTACTTGGGGGAACTGAAGATACGGCAATACTTGCCGACTCTATTGCTTCCGCAGACACTTCAACTTTAGCTTGCTCAATGGTTTTTTCCGGAGCCGGAGCCGACAATGCTTTTTCGGCCAAAGCTTGAACAGACTCATGAACTGCTGCTGGCACCGCAGGAAGTCCAACTGCGACAGCGGGACTCACTACCGTCGGTACTGAGGCTGTTTTTCTTTTTTCAGGAACTAGCTTTTTGTTGTCTATAAAAGAACCTTGAAGATCCACTTGATCGCCAATCAGTATTCCCTCTTGATCTAACATTGGTAGCTCATCCCTAGACATTAACTTATAAAGTCGAGCAACACTTAACTTAGGCTGAACAAAGATCACTTTTAACTGTCCAACAGGCACTAAAAGCTCCCCCATAATTTGGCTACCCGAAGCATCTCTCATGGGAACTCTTCTAACTGCCTTAATGACTAGGTTTTTTTTAAGCCCAGCCTCATCACCTGCATTGATATAATAATCTTTGTAAATAGGCTCTTCATCACTGAGTGGAATATTCCGGTGAATATCAAAGACACTGAGTTCAGCGGCAAAGGCTTCGTAACTGAATAAGGCAACGAAAATCATGAATCCTAAAGTCATCATGACTCGGCCGAGGATAGCATTGATCATAGTGATCCCTCCGTGGTCGAATCACCCTCCTTAGTGCCGTCTTAAACGTTGCCTTCCTTGGCTATTGAATTATTCGGAGACTATGGCCAAATACTTAACAGGGCCTTAAACCTGCTATGTGAATTTCTAGTAACTCAAAGTTAAAAATTTTTTAGTCAAAATTTTGACTCTTTTCGACTCTCGTCTCGTTTAGATGCCACAGATTCCACCGAAACATGAAAGGTACATGCGAAAGCAAAAAAATTTTGACACTATCGCGTAGGAGGTGAGTAGAAAATAATTTGGCGGCTGGTCTTTAGCCGCAATAGAAAAATGACTTCTGGATGAAGTCTAGAAAACAAACGGCTGAGTTAATCAGCAAGGAGGAATTTTTAATGCAAACAAACGGGAGTTAACAATTTATGGGTTTTAGGGTAACAACAAACATTGGTGCAATTAATGCACAA
>CAYMKD010000378.1:0-2365 GCA_964390435.1 uncultured Pseudobdellovibrionaceae bacterium
GTTTTGGCATTCACGGCGATTGTTCCCATGGTGACAGTGTTATTTCCTATGCTGATATCTCCGGCAACCTGGCTGGTTGTTCCAATTGCAGTGAAAGGCTTGTCATTCAAAATTTCATTTATCTTAAAGGAAACAACAGACTTTTCTGAAGAGATTCTGTAGAGCTTTTCTGTGGTGGTGGCTTGTAATTGTTCTGGAACATTACTGATGTCTGTGGAAGGAGCACTAGGGGCACGAGTAAAATATGTAAATGCTGCATAGCCGATAATTATGATAACGATGATGGTGATGATTGCTTTTTTCATGATTTCTATTGTATCTCATCTTTCTTTTGATTAAAAGCGATTTTTGTGTCAGAATGTCAAAACCATCAGCAAGAATATAGATATTATGGAACCGTGGTGGAGTGGTCTAACATACCTCTTTGCTAAAGAGGCAGGCCCTAACAGGCCTCGAGGGTTCGAATCCCTCCGGTTCCGCAACAGCAGTTTGAACCGAGTATGCCTCGGTGAAAACTGATGTCGGTAGTGGGGAGATGAGAAAGGCGGAGGCGCGAAGGCGCCGAGCCGGGGTCGCAGGTCGAGCGAGTACGCGAGAACCTGTGACCGAATCCCTCCGGTTCCGCAGCCAGTATTTAGTATTGGATGACTCGTATGCCTAGTTAGATATGTCCGCACCCTTTGTAGTGTCTCGTCTTAATATTTTCATATAAGTTTGTTCACTATCTTTATTACTCCAAGCCGCATTAAAATGTTCCGTCAAAGAAGATATATCTTTTTCAACGGTCGATTTCCATAAATTTTGATTGTATTCGTAAACTCTAAGCATACTGTCAACATCGAATATTTTTCCAGTATCCTTAGACTTAATTAAAGCCACCGGCAAATCCGCTGCCATTCTTAATCCTAATTCAAATAATACATTTGGATTATGATCGGTGAGATCCGCAATTACTAAATCTGCTTCCAATAAATCGTTGATAATCGTAGATTGAATAACATCTGACCCCTGTCTATTAGCAGTTTCAATCATAAACTCAGCGGCAATACCAGAGGGTATAATTAAACTATCCAAAACCTCTTTAAAAAATCCAGCTGCCCTCCTATCATTTTTTTCAGTGAAAGGCATGATAACAAATGCTTTTAATTTTCCTTTTGAACCCGTCTTGGTTTCTCCAACAATAACTGTAGCTGAACCTGTATTAGCAATCCTTTTTGTTCCATTCGATAGTCCTTCAAGTGGATTACCTGTCGTTATCCCTAAGTCTTTACAATTTTCACCAAAAATTTTAGAAAATTCTTCATGCAAGGCGGGGTGAAGTTTGAACTTATCTTCAAGAGTATTACCTAAGTATTTCATCTCAGGTAAGTTATTTCCTTTATAGTATTCTAAGACCTCTTTAAAAATAGGAATTTTTAAAAAAGCTTCAATCTTTTTTGCTTTTTCTGTTTCGGGATTTGGCGCATAAACTAGTTGTCTACCAAACTCTGTCAACGAAATTACTTTCGAGTCTCTCGTACCTGTTGTTATGCCAAAATCACGTGATGCAGCGCTATAATAATAAAAACGATTTGTATCGCCAATCTCTATCGCTCTTGCAACTTCTTTAGGAGACCAGGGATTCCCGCCATTTAATTCCTTAATCTTCTGGCCAATTATTAAACACTTTTCAAGTGAAATCGATGGGTATGTTCTTAACGGCTTTATTCCTCTGGTTTCTTTTTTAGAAGAAGCTCTCCTCTTCAGGGACGTCTTTTTATCGGTGTTGTCAGAAACATCGCTAGTCTCATTTAATTTTTGGATCATATTTTTTTCGGTCATTTTATTTATAAGATTATTTTTATAATGAATTCTGAATCCAAGTTGCCGCAGCGGGGGGAAGATTACGCCAAGCCGCTGCTCTGGTGGTGACATCGACTACAAATATTTTGTCGTTGGCGTCCATATAGGCCTGTATAGAATTCCTAACCTGTTCTACCCCGTAACTACTTTTAATTAGCCAGACTGATTCCAGAGGTTTCGCCCAAAAACCGTAACTTTTGAGGTGGGCGTGTAAAGTAGTGTAATCCTTGCCAGGACGGATTAAGTCGTAAGAAATAAGATATGTGTGCATGATATTTTTTATTAAACTTAATAATGGATTCAGTGTATTTTCATATCGCTAAATCCATTATAGCAAAATAGCAAATCTATTGTCAATAGTTTTTGAAAAGTGTATTATTACTATATGAAAAAAGATGAAAACAGAGCTAATACAATAGGGTCCAGGATTAAAGAAGCCCGTGAAAGTAAGGGGGTTTCTCAGGCCCAACTAGCCGAAAAACTAGGATTTCAATCTTCTACTGCCATTTCTCTTATTGAGAGT
>CAYMKD010000378.1:2375-2668 GCA_964390435.1 uncultured Pseudobdellovibrionaceae bacterium
AACGTGGGGTTACTGCTCCTCTTTTACAACGAGTTAGTGAGATTCTTAAACGTGACGTAAAATATTTTCTTGGACAAAAAGAAGATGTTATGGACGTTCAAGTTGCTCTGCGTGCAGATAAGGATCTGTCTAATGAAGATAAATTGGCCATAGAACGTTTTATAGAACTAGCTAAGCAAAAGAAAAATGGAAGATGATCTTCCAAAATTTGGACCGAGAAAAAAACTGGCAAAAACTCTAGCCCAAAGACTTATTAAAGATTCCAAAATTACTAAAGCCCCAGTGTCGCTTCA
>CAYMKD010000379.1:0-2664 GCA_964390435.1 uncultured Pseudobdellovibrionaceae bacterium
TTGAGAGATTGGCTTTGCTCATGACTTCAGCACGATATTTTTGTGCTTCGCTATAAGTTGCAAATAAACCAACAACTACTCGGTAACGAGTCTGACCTTTAGCAAAAGCCTGCACATAATTGGCACTAAGATTCTTTTTTCTTAACTCTTCTGCAAATTTTTTGGCCTCAGCTTCTGTTGAGTAAGAAGCAACTTGTACAGAGTATTTGCCCACAGCAGATTGAGCTACGTTTTCTGGTAAACTAGAAGGAATTCGTGATTCTGGTTTCACTACAGACTTATGAGAATCTGTTGGAGTTAAACCTTTAGCCACGCGTACAGCCGCTTCTTGAGGAGCTGTTTTGTGAGATTTAGCAGTATGAGACGGCTTTGCCGCTTCTGCATGAGTTGTAGTTTCATGGGGGGCTTTATGTTTTGCAGGAGTATGAGCTTCCGCATTGTGATCCCCTGAATCATGTTCTGCCACTTCATGGTTATCTTCTTTTTTATTAGGCATGTGTTCTTCTGAAGAGCTTTCACTAGGTTCATCTGTAACAAACTCTTCAGCAAGCTTAGCGATTTCCTCGTCAGTTAGAGCCTCATTTGGTTTTACGTGTCCGGCATCTGGTGGGATTGAGGCAACTCCGCGTTGAGAATCATGTCCTGGTTCAAGATTTGCCAGCTTATATTGATTGTCGCTAAACTTTTTTCCGACAAAAGTACCTATTGAAAATGAGAGTAAAGATATAAAAAACACTAAAACAAGCTTAACGAGTGTATCTGCTTTACCGCTTGGCTTCGCATTTGCCATAAAATCCTGCTCCTTACTTTGTGAAAGGCCTATTCTTATGTTATCGTCCAGCCGTTCATAGGTCAATGTGTCAACCTGGATGTGAGGTTAAATATGGGTCAAGGTCAAGATCTTCAAAGCGATTGGAGCGAAGCGCTAAAAGTGGCTGTAGGAGCTGCGAGCAAGGCGCGTGAGCTATTGCTTCATTATCGCGGGCAGTTGACTAAAGTCAGCGAAAAGCATCTTCAGGGACTGGTAAGTGAAGCTGATCGTGAGTCTGAAGCTCTTATTGCAAAGCATTTAAAAGCCTATAATCCCAATTTTAGTTTTTTGGGAGAAGAAGAGGCCTATGATCACCCACAATTAATAGAGAGATCTAGGCAAGCCGAAGGTCTATGGATTGTAGATCCCCTTGATGGGACAACAAATTATATTCATGGTTTTCCAATTTTTTGTATCAGCATTGGTTTAGTGGTTCGTGGTCAAGCTAAAGTGGCAGTAATCGATGTGCCTTGTTTGAATGAGACTTACACAGCAGTTGCTGGAGAGGGTGCAAAGTTAAATGGAAAGTCCATTCATGTTAGCTCTGCAAAAGATTTAAGTAGCTCTTTAACTGGTACAGGTTTTTTTATTCACAACGAAACTGAGTTAAAAGATCAACTCGCTATTTTTGCTGAGGTTGTGAGGCGCTCTCGTGGAGTGAGGCGTCCTGGGGCTGCGGCCTATGATTTGTGTTTAGTTGCCAGTGGCGTTTTTGACTTATTTTGGGAGAGGAATTTAAAACCCTGGGATACGGCTGCAGGCTGGCTTTTAGTTAAAGAAGCAGGTGGCGCTATTACAGATTATGAGGGTAATGAGTTTCATCCTTTTCAAAACACAATTGTTGCCTCTAATAATAAAGTGCATTCAGAGTTCTTGAAACTTATTAGTGAACAAACAAAAAAATAGTCGAGCCGGTCTCATAAATGTCATCTACTTCATTGGCTTCGTCATTCGCTCGTGCGACCTACAGGAAGTAGGCCTCCTTGCTCATTCCTAGCCGCCTTGTATCTGACATTTATGAGGCCGGCTCTAGTTACTTGGTTTTACAATTTAAACTGAGCTCTTATTTTCTAATTCCAAAGGTTTTTTCAGCTCGGTGCAGGTTGTGGGCGGCACAGAGAAGTCTTAAGTTATTCTCTTTGCTTTCTCCTCCTAAAGCTAGGGGCATAATGTGATCTATCTGCAATAAATGTTTTGAGCTACATTGCTTCTTAGTTTTTAGATCTTTGTAAGTGCACTGGCTTTGATCTCTTTGCCAAATCTGTTGCCTTAGCTTTTGTGGAATATATCTAGAAAACTTATAAGGAAGTCGATTTTTTGGAAGAGGAGTTATACTTTCTGATTGAGCTTCTTCAGTACTTAACTTTTGTATATTTGGTATATCTGATCGACTTTGCATATCGCTGACTTTCGCCTCATTTTTCATATCTATTTGTTTATTTATACCTTTGTTTTTTGCACTGCTTCTGGCCGACCCAGAAACTCTGCGTTGTAAACTCCTTTTGGTTTTTCTTAAAGGATCTAACTTCTCAAGGGCTATTTCTGCTAATTGGTTTAAAAGTTCTTGATAGTTCATGTTTGGACTTTTGTGCGAAAGCAGAGATTTTAAACCATCCAACTTATTTTTTAACTCTTCGTTAATAGTGATTTTTAATTCTAATTTGTCTGCATTAATATATCGGATCTTTTCTTTTTGCTCTATTGAGTATTTAAGCTCGCTCACCACATACTTAAATAGGCTATTAAAGCCTTGATCTAAAAATATCTTGCGAGTTTCAATTTCTTTTAAAAATTTTAGAACCTCTAGGTTTAATTTTCGTTCTTCTTGCACCAGAGATTTTAATTTAAATACC
>CAYMKD010000380.1:0-2656 GCA_964390435.1 uncultured Pseudobdellovibrionaceae bacterium
AATAACTCGCACCTACCACAGCAGAAGTTTATATCGAGGACTTTTTGGTTTTGGTTGGTGCACTGATTTTGAAAAATCCTTAAGACCAACAAATGAGGATCAAATTTTACTCAATGAGTGTGAAAACTCTGAAGGGTTTTTATTTAAAAATGTATCTGCAAATAGTTTTCAAAGCACTCAGTTACTAGATGAGTTCATTTTTAAAAAGAATAATCAATATGTAAGGCAAAAGAACGGACAAATTATTGAGATTTATAATTTAAAAGGACAATTGATTGAGCAATTTATTTCATTAAATGAAAAACTAAAGTTTACTTACAATCAAACAGGGAAAGTGAAATCTATAGAACTTGATCCATACAAAAAAATCACCTTCACTTACAGTAGTAACATTCTAGCCAAAATTACACACAATAAATACTCTATTAGATACACTATAAACGAAGACTTATTAGAGAAAGTCTCAGACTCCTCTAATAAGTTAAAAACATACTCCTACGATGATTTAAATAATCTGATTCTTATAAGCAATGGATCAAAAAAGCTCTACAGTATGCAATACAAAGCAAATCTAGATCAGATACAAAGTGTTAAAGATTTACAAAAAAATTGTATTGAGCACTACTCTTTCTTTGGACTACCAGATGATCCCAGCAATCATTATGTTGCACAAAATATTAAAACCTGCGCTTCTCTTATTGTAAGCAAAAATCGTTTTGAATTTTGGCATAAAACCAGATCTGATGGGAAAAAGTATTTAGCTCGCGCGAAGATTACAAAAAATAAAAAATCATACAACTTTATTTATCATCCAATTACGGGACGTATTCTTGATAAATCTTATGCCAACCAAGGAGGCCTGTAATGCTATATTCTAATTTGCTTCTGATAATTTTTTTAACTAGTAAAGCTTTAGGAGCCCCCATTGCTAACTGGGCTTTGCAACA
The DNA here is from genome assembly GCA_964390435.1 of uncultured Pseudobdellovibrionaceae bacterium. GTDB lineage: Bacteria > Bdellovibrionota > Bdellovibrionia > Bdellovibrionales > Bdellovibrionaceae > CAYMKD01. Next base: position 948 of record CAYMKD010000380.1, read on the forward strand.
AACTTTCGCACAAAAAGCCTGGCTACAAAACAAACTAAATAACAAAGTCATTGTTGCTGTCATCGATACAGGCATAGACAAATCACATCCAGATTTAAAAAATCAACTGTGGCAAAATCCAGGGGAAATTGGTCTTGATGAAAAAAATCGTGATAAATCAACAAATGGAATAGACGACGACCACAACGGCTTTATTGATGACGTGAATGGTTGGAGTTTTTCAGATAACAGCAATAATTTGTATGATCATCATGGCCACGGCACTCATGTGGCTGGCATCATTGCTGCTGAAGGCAAAAATCATTTAGGAGTAAAAGGACTTTGCCCCCAAGCTAAAATTATGGTGTTGAAATATTATGATCCCTATACAGGAGCAAAAAATAACCTTATCAACACTATAAAAGCCATTCGTTATGCAATTAAAATGAAAGCACAAATTATAAATTACTCAGGTGGTGGCTTAGTAAAAAGCCCTGAAGAAGAAAAGGTCATTAAAGAAGCACAACAAAAAGGTATCTTGTTTGTAGCCGCTGCCGGAAATGAAAAAGCCAACTCAGATCTAATTGGCTATTATCCCGCAGGTTATCAGCTTACAAATATTTTATCCGTCACTGCAAATGATGAAAATAGACAAATTTTAAGCTCTAGCAATTATGGTGTTGAGTCTGTTTTGCTCTCTGCTCCCGGCAAAGAAATTATCTCAACTCTGCCTAAAGCAAGTTATGGTAAAATGACTGGCACCTCTCAAGCCACTGCCTTTGCTACTGGAGTGGCCGCTCTCATTATGTCAAATAACCCAGATCTAAAAAATCCCGAAAGACTTATCAAGTATATAACTCACACAGGAGTCTATAATAAAAATCTAGTTAACAAGAGCAAAAATCCTTTATTACTCAATAGCTACCGCGCTCTGGTTATTCAAGATCAAGGCGTGGGAGCTCTTGGTGCCTTGGCAAATAACCAACAAAAGCAAATGGAGGAATCCTTTACTCTTGAATCAGAAAACTAAAAAATCATGATACGCTCTTTAAAACAAGATCAAATCGCCCCTTTAAACTGTTAGGATCAAATCCTGCTCCTGAAGATTTAAACTCTATAATCACTCTTTGTCTTTCTTCAGGAGCGAGATTTTGTAGAATTAAATCCTGCTCATTAAGTGGATCATTTTTAAAATACATTTGTGTTGTAAGCTCATGATAGCCAAGTTTTGACACTCTATAGTGAATGTGTGCAGGTCTCTGCCAGGTTGGTGATGCCGGGTAAGAGCCTGGAATAATGGTTTTAAAACTATATAATCCAGAAGCATTTGTCCATGTCTCGCCCCAATACTTAAAATGGGGATCGAGAGGGGCTGGATTTGGATCTTTGTCATTATTATATCTACCACTTACACATGCCTGCCATATTTCCACATTGGCATTTACAATTGGTTGGCAGTGCTCATCTAAAACTAATCATTCAATGTAAATGACTTGTCCTAGTGCCTTCTCACCATGTCCTTGAATATAAGTTAAATCATTATCGTGACTAAAATTTTCTTCTCCAGGATAAAAGGGCCCCGCTGTTTGAGCTGGAGTAAGCCCGCAGCTCTCCGCCCACGCCTTAAAAATCGGAGCCGCAATGACAGCTCCCCCAGCAATCCCCACGCTTTTTAAAAAATTTCTTCTTCCATTTTGATTTGACATAGTTTCTCCTTAATTTAATTTTTT
>CAYMKD010000381.1:0-2648 GCA_964390435.1 uncultured Pseudobdellovibrionaceae bacterium
GAGATAAAAGCATCAGAAATTTTTATAGATAAACCAATAATACTATGAGCTCCGGCAATAGATTCACTAGAGTCAATACCTGTGTCAGTATAGTTTGTGGTTACCAGATTTCCGGAGGTATCCATTGCTTTAGAGCTTCCAGAAAAGAGACCTTCGACCTCAATGCGTCCAATACCAAAATAAAGAGCAAAATTATCAACTGTCACAGCTGTAATTAAATCTGCACCGATGGTTTTTGTAATTAAGCGATTTTGTAGATTGCTGCTTGATGCATAAGCAACCAGTGACATATGAGTTGGAAGATAAGTTGCTTGGTAAAAACCCCAGCGTAATTGTCCTCCAATTTGACTAATGTCGCTACTTTGAGACGGAATGAAGTGCATAAACAAATCAAAATTTTCAAAGAGACCTTTGCCAATAGTAAATGTTGAGTAAGTGAAATCGCTGTTTGAACCTGTTTTGTCGCCAAGTCGAGATAAATCATCTGTTGATATGATTTCTGTGGAAAAGCCAAACTCAAGACCTAAGTATCCACCGAGTGGATAGGGATTTGATAAAAGCTTTAAGCCTGTTCCCATACCTAAAATTTCAAGAGTCGATTTTCTATCTGAAGAGCTCAATCCTCCTGGTAATTTTAAATCTGCAAGAGCAGATGAGCTTACTAAAATAAAAGATAAGATAGAAACTAAAATTACAATAAACCTCATGGGCTTATTGTAATAAGATTTTTATAGAGAGGCCAAGTCTTTAGTTTTTATAATTTGATCAACTTGAGCAAGAGCAACTTGTGCTGATTCAGCAATTTCTGGTTCAGAGTCATTAGCTAGCTCTTCAAGCAAGGGAAGCATTTCGTTGTATTGGCCCACATATTGAGGCAAAGCAGCAATGCTGCGTTGGCGATAGAGGCCATCTTTAACATTTGGGCTTTGACTTGCGTTGTAGTTATTAACGGAAGTGATTATAACTTCAGTAGCTCTTAGTAGAACTACTTTTTCTTTGCTATGGAGTAATTGAGTGATAATGGGAAGATAAGAGGGGCTTGAGTACAAATTAAGTGTTTGGTGTACATAGGCTTGCTGTTCATTAGGAAGTTGTTCTGAAGCCCAAGCAAGGTAGCTAAAGCTTGTTGTACTTGGAGTTAACTCTAATGCTTTTATGCCAAGAGCTCGAACATCAGACTTTTCATTTACTAATAAATCTGAAGCAATTGTATAAAACACATTTGCACTTACTTCGCCTTGACGGAAAGCAGTCACAAGTTTTTGTAGGTTTTCTGCGTTTGGAGATTGCTTTAAAAGATTTGCATAATCTACTTTAGGTTCTTCTTTCTTATCTTTATTGTTTGCATCCGTAGCTCCTGTAGGTTGTTGTTTATTGATTGGAGCAAAATAAACTACAGAATTTGAATCTTTATCATCAGTACTTTTTTTGAAAGAGCTCTCTTCTTTTTCAATAACAGTTACTTCAAGCTTAGCTTTTGCTTCTTTCTTTGATTTTGCTTTTTTATTTTTAGCTTGTTTTTTAGTAACTTCTTTTTTTGCTTCGGCGGTTTTAGCTGTTGTTGTTTTATCTTGAGCTTCTTTTTTAACTGCAAAAGGGTTTAAAAGTTCTCTTTCAATATTTCTTCCAGATAGGTCAAAACGAGCTTGGTAAGCTTTTGGGCGAGGCATTGTATAATCACTTACACTCTCAGTAGTTGTTTGAGTGTTGTTGCCGAGTCTCATTGTGAGACTAATCATCACAACAGCTATTAAAACGATTATGGTAAATAATGTCTTTTTATTCATGGCTTCACCCTCTTAATAGGTAGTAAGGCAGGTTTTGTGCCAGGCAGTTATGGCTTGGTTTGCAACTGGCATTAGCTTTAAGACAAGAGAGACATTCTAGGGAACAGCCTGTTTACTTTTTATACATTCACAAAACAGCGCGCCGCTTAAGGAAAAGGTGCCTGGCACCTTTTGTATCAGAATGGGGCGCACAAAACGCCATAGGGCAAAATCGTAGATATAAGACGCAATGCGTAATATAATTGATATTATTGGATTAAGGAGAAACCAATGAAGGTCAATATGGGCCTACAAACAGCCTCAATGGGCCCTGAGCTTGAAATAGACGAGCTCAGTGCGGACGCCCTACAAGAAGAGCTCAGTGAAGAGACGGGTATTGATGCTATTAGTGAAACAGCAACTAGCGATGATGCTCATTTAGATGAGGAAGATCGTAAGGGAGTAGCTCGCCTTGTTGAGTTCATTAAACAGGAACAACATAGAAAAAGCCTTTCAAAAATCGATGGTAAAAATAAACGTCGCCAGCAAGCCATTATGAAATACCAGGAAACAGCTTTTGGTAAGGTCGAGGGCGATTATAAAGGAAAGCAGTTTAAGAAAGCTGCATAAGGCTTAAAGTCTTATAACAAAGTCTAGTTATGAAAAAAGTAGTTACAGCGCTCATACTTACCTTAATTTGGCTCATCATGTGTGGCCTAATTTTTTATTTTATAAAGGACTGGGGGCCCTCAGAAATTTTCTGGTAAACAACCCCTTCCTATTTAAAGCTTCAAACATACATAAATGTCTGAAAACACATATAAATAAAAAATTAACTAAAGTTATAACGCAGCGCGACGATAAGTGTCATGACTGCTGAAT
>CAYMKD010000382.1:0-2647 GCA_964390435.1 uncultured Pseudobdellovibrionaceae bacterium
AATGCTTGTGCTTAAATGACTTTTTGAAATTACCCACCACGAACCGAGTAGAACCGTAGAACCGTAGAACCCCAGAACCGGTGGGAGACGGCAAAAAAGAAGATTGGCGTTCCCAAGGGGATTTGAACCCCTGTATCCTCCGTGAAAGGGAGGTGTCCTAGGCCACTAGACGATGGGAACAACCCGCGAAGACGCGCCTGAAAAATTGGTGACCCGGGATGGGCTCGAACCATCGACCCCATCCTTAAAAGGGATGTGCTCTACCGACTGAGCTACCGGATCACGTGAACTAAACAGGAGCGCACAAATTTAAAGAATTCTGAATATATGTCAACGTAATTAATGGTTTTCATAAAAACTTGTGCCATAAAAAGGTAAATCTGCTTAAGAATTAAACAAAGGTTTGACCCACAGAGTCTGTTCTCGGCCAGGCCCGATAGAAATCACATCAATTGGGGTCCCTAGCTGAGACCCTAAATAATCAATATAATTCGTTGTTGGCCGTGGGAGAGCTTTGAGCGAGGTCAATTTAGAAATATCTTGATTCCACCCTTGAAACCATTCAATGACGGGCTCAATTTGCGATAAATCATTTGCGTTTGTTGGCCACTCCGTCACAATTTCACCTTTAATTTTGTAGGCAGTACATACCCCAACTCTCTCAAGCCCTGTAAGAACATCAAGCTTCATGAGTGCCAGGTTGGTAATGCCGTTAAGGCGAATAGCATACTTCATCGCAACTAAATCAAACCAACCACATCGGCGCGGTCTTCCTGTAGTTGAACCAAACTCGTTGCCTTGTTTTTGGATCAAACTCCCGATGTCATCACTCAGTTCTGTGGGGAAGGGACCTGAGCCCACTCTTGTCGTGTAGGCCTTTGCAATGCCAATTACTTTTTGCACTGCCGTTGGGCCCACTCCGACGCCAACACAGGCTGAACCTGAGAGGGTAGAAGAGCTTGTTACAAAAGGATAAGTGCCATGCAAAAGATCTAGCATCGTGCCTTGAGCGCCTTCAAACATCACGCGGCGACCAGATTTAAGAGCTTTGTGAACTGTTAAAGAAACTTCGCGACCACGGTAAGGAGCTAAATCTTCGGTCCAAGTTTTTATAGATTTTAAAAGCTCGTCCACTTCAAAACCTGGATGGCCATAAAAGTTTTTAAGTAAGTAGTTTTTCTCTTTTAATGAGAGCTCAAGTTTTTCTTTAAGTATTTTAGGATCAAACAAATCACTAAATAAAATGGCTCTTCTTGAAGCTCTATCTTCATAAGCTGGGCCAATGCCCTTGCCAGTTGTGCCAATTTTATTTTCATTAAGCGAAGCCTCTCTGGCAGCATCAATTGCTTTATGAAATGGCAGAATAATAGTGCATTGATCAGAGATTAAAAGTTGCCTTGGATCTTTGAGATGTCCTGTATTTTTAAGACCATTAATTTCTTTAATTAAAACTTCAACATCTAAAACCACTCCCGGAGCAATGACACAAGCAGTGTCTGAATGTAAAATCCCCGATGGAATTAAATGCAACACAGTCTTCTGACCATTTACAACGATCGTATGACCTGCGTTTGCGCCTCCTTGATAGCGCACAACCATATCTGTATTTGCTGCAAAGACATCGACAACTATGCCTTTGCCCTCATCGCCCCACTGACAACCTACGACTACTATTCCTGGCATTGATTAAGTGTCCCTTCTAAAAAAACAGAATTACGAAAATGGCCCATCTAAGTATAAACAGGCAAGAATTTACTTAATGCTGCCGCGCGCATTAAAAACTTAAATTCCACCATGGCGCCTGAGGCGGTAGGGAGTCTTTAAGAATATCATGTCGCTTAAAGTCGATAAGTTTTAATCTGGCTGATTTAGAGGCTCTCTGCAAAGCCTCATGTGTGCTTGCTCCTAAGTGCGGAGTGAGAACGACTTGCGGAAGTTTTAATAGGGCAGACTCTCTGGGTAAGGGCTCTTTGGCAAAAACATCAAGTCCACAAGCTGCAACCCACTGGGCTTCAAGAGCTTTTGCAAGATCTGCTTCATCAATGGCCGATCCTCGCGAAGTATTAATTAAAATTGCTCCACGGTGAATGGCTTCAAACTGAGGAGCTCTTAGCATTTGATGAGTCTCTTTAGTTTTGGGTACGTGCACGCTCACAATATCACTTAATCTTAAAAGTTCTTCGAGAGAAACTCTCTTTGCTCCAGCATTCTCAATAACAGAATCCTCTTGGTACGGATCAAAGCAGAGCACATTAAGACCAAAAGTGGGAGCTTGTTTGGCGACGTAACTACCAATGCGACCAAGTCCTATAATGCCAAGGGTTTTTCCGCCTAACTCATAAGAAGTCAAAGTCTCTCTGGCCCAGTTGCCTGTCTTAACACTGTGATGTGCTTTAAGAAGATTTTTTCGGCAAGCAAAGATCAGTGCCCAAGTGAGTTCTGCCACACTTTGAATATGAGCCTCAGGAGTGTACATCACAGAGATGTTATGCTGATTTGTCGCTTTCAAATCAATGTGATCAAAACCACTTGTTGTGGTGATAATAAGTTTTAAACTCTTAGCTTTTAATAAAAATTCTTCATTAATCTTTGTGCGACTTCTAATAATTAAAGCCTCTACATTTAAAAGTTCTGTTTCTGTGGGGGA
>CAYMKD010000383.1:0-2575 GCA_964390435.1 uncultured Pseudobdellovibrionaceae bacterium
GAGTGTATTTAACTATAAAGGTATTTTTTTCTATTGTAGCCTCTTTGTTGTCTTCAGATTCTATGGGAGTATCTTCATTAACAACTTCAGACACCACAATTGTCTGTGTTTCAAAATAAGGGCAGAAAGCATAAGAAGAGTAGTTTTGCTTACAAAGATTAACACACATAGTATATGCCTCGGGCACATCAAGATGATTTGCACTTATGGATGAACAAAGATCAATATTTGCTTTGTTAACCATTTCCTCTGTTTCTGTAACAACTTCATTTCCATATGCATGAGCAGCATTCGCTTGCGCTACAACTCCATCAATATTTGTTAAAGCTTTATCGCCATTATCATTAGATTCACTTCTTTCTAAATCACCCTCAGCTACATTTGAATTACCAAAGCCAAAAATAGACTGATTTAAAAGAACTTCGGTTGAAGCTTTGCCAGTCACTGCAGCAGCGCCAACAGGCTCGGCAAGAGCAACTTCCTCTTTAAGTCCTAGTTTTTGAGCAGTTTGTTTAAGAGCCTCTTTCACCACTTCATCTTTATTTTTAATATTTTCTTGAAAAAGTTCAATGATGGCAAAAAGTTCAGCATCTAAAATGCGGCGATTGCCAAGGCCATTTGAATTAAGCTCTTCAATAGAACCAATGTACTTAGCTCCACCACCTTTTTGTGTGGTCTCGATACCTACAATTAGATTTTTACCGGCATCTTGTGCGTCTATTTGCACATAGCCAGCAAGCACGTGACCATTTTCAAAAATTACTAATTCGTTGGAGTTGCGAAAATCAATAGCACCTAGTTGTCTGCGTACCAATTCATAGAAATATGTGCCTGAGTAACATTGCATTTTATTTTCAACCATAATATCTACGATATTATTTTTACTTGAATTATAAATAAGCTCAGCACCCTGGTGATAATCTGCAAGATTTTTTTCGTATTGAATTTTAACTGAGCGACCTTGAGTAAGTTCTTTTTGATTACTAGGGGTCATTTTTTCAATAAACTTTTCTAGATCTTCAGATCTCACTCCGTCTTGAGTAGATTTTTCGGCATGGCGTTTTACTAAAAGATTGGTGATTTTATTAAAAGAAACAGCTTCGCCATTATTTATTTTAGCTAAAAGCTCTTTTCGATCTTCATCAAGAGCATCTGGATCACTTACTTCAAGCTTAATATTGTAGGTGACTAAATCTTGGTCAGGAGGAGCACTTTTTGTCTCTTCGTTTGACTCAGAACAGGCAATCAGTCCAGTAGCTGCAATTAAGCTTAATGGCCAAAATAATTGAGAAAACTTCACCACAAATCTCCTTTTTAAAAATTCATTTGAGATTATTAAATGCAAAGTGATAGCCAGATGAATTTACTTAAAAAACTGTTTAATAGCTTTTGAGTGTAAGCCCACGCCGTAAAAAGGCATAAAGGTGATTCTTTGTCATCAAATCGATGGCTTATGGATATCGAAACTTAAACTATTTTATACTTAAAATTATGCAACCTTGTGGGTTTTGGGCTCCATGTGGAAGCCGGTTTGTGACAGGCACCCTTAAGGTGACACTTATTGCCCACTCAGCGTCCAAAAGAGTCGTAAATTCAAGGATCATAGAAACTAAATCAAATTAAGTTGAGTTGGTCTCAAAAAAATATGGCATAAATTCTGCTATAAAAATTCCTGAAATAGTCAAACCATAAGGATTGATGATGAATCTCCTTTATTATGGTATTTGGTAGAATCTTTGAAAGGATTTTTATGAAAAACCTAGTATTTGTATTTAGCCTGCTAGCTCTTAACACGACTTGGGCTTCAAATGAAACCACTACAAATGCTCTGCAAGTTCCCAAGCTTACTGATTTTTTGAGAAATAAGGATGGCTCTATTCTCTATGTGCCTTCCATAACTATAGCTTTGAAAACATGTCGAACTTATGGTGCTCAATATGGAGCTCAAATGCGTTTGGCAACTCTTAAAGAGCTTGTAATGGATGCTAAAAATAATGGCCTTGTCTTATATGATACTGTGGACCAAGCAAAATCTAGTGAAATAAATGTGGGTAATATATTTATTGCAAAAGTTTTTAATCCAGATCCATTAACTGATCAATATCCAGAACCTATTTGGCATGAAACAAATGAGCTTATGGAACTCCTAAATGATATTGATGATGGTATTACTCAAACCATCGCTGATATTGTTGGTATGGACTTAACAATTCCCGCTTCTGATGAGTTTTCCTATTCAAATGCTCAATATGTGGCACCTAGTAATATTAACTCTACTTTAGAGTTTGCCTCTTATGTATGGTCCGCTTCAAGAAATTATAGTGAAATTGACAGACCTCTTATTTTTGATCCTAGAGATGGCTCTGTAGGTACTGATGCTCGCACAAAAATTGGAGGGCAGTATACCTGGATAGGCAATGCCATTCGTTGCGTGATTGAGTAGAGGCCAAAGGTGCCAGGCACCTTTTCCTTAAACGTCGTGTCACTTCTATGAAGTGGTCAAGTAAAGTACCGTTAGAAATAACATCACTCGTTATATGTAAAAATTGCACAAGCCATTAAAGACTCATTTCAG
>CAYMKD010000384.1:0-2564 GCA_964390435.1 uncultured Pseudobdellovibrionaceae bacterium
TCAACTCGAACAAGAAAAAGTTTTGAATTATGGGCTTTTTTCTCAAAGAGGATTTAAATTTTCCTCAAAAACCTTTGAGATCTCATAATTAGGTAAAAGAAAAAATACCATCTACTCTAACTGAATAAGTAAAATATGGCTTAGCTTCACAAAAATGATCTAGGCTATCATCAAAAGATATACATCTTGAACTTTGATGCCAAATAGCTCCAGATGAATCAATAACTGATAAAATCTTATATGCTTCGTTTTGCATGAAATTCATGAGCAAAAAGTTAGTCTCCTTATTCGGACGCCTAGAATCTCTATGTCTATAAATTTTTTGATGAGGCGCCACGCCTAAAACTACAACACGACCAATATACTTAAAAGGCAAACTCCTTATAAAAGAAATCAAAAGAGGGAAGTTAACTTGAGCAGTTTTAGTAAAAGAATTTGAGTGTTTCTTTTCTTGCCAATCAATATTTTCTGTTAATCCAATAACGTAATCCCATATAAAATTAGAACCTGAAAAAAATAAAAATCTTTGCTTTTCCAAACTGCTCAATTCATTATAAAAAACTAAACTTTCTTTATCTAAACTTGATAGAGTATGTAGAGGGCTTTGAGAACAATAATCAACTAAATTGTTTATGAAGTATTCGTCAGTAACATCTGGATCTTTAGCTAACTGACTATAAAGCTTTGTAAATCCTTTTCTAATTTCTAAGTCTAAGTCTGAATAGGTTAGCTTACAAGAAGCAAGACCAATATCAAAAATATCTTCGTAAGATTTTATAGGGGAAGCTTTCTTGTCTATATTTAATTGCAACATAAACCTATTTTGTCCTAAGAGATAAAATAAGTACAATACAATCTCACAAGAAATATAAAACACATATCAAATTTTATTATTATACAAATAATGTTCCTAATAAGAGTCTTTATTTTTTTCTTTTTGCCAATTTTTAAACTTTTTTCTAGCCAGTGGTAAAGCCTTGGATAGCTCTCCTTTTTTCTGTATCATTTTATTAACCAATAAGTTTGTCTGAAAAGTATCAAGTTCAAAATTCTGACATGCTTTTGAGCCACCTAGGTGGAATAAGTGAATTTTATTATTTGGTTTTTGAGGTGAGGCATAATTGATCTTAATTTTAATCGTATCATCTAAAATACTCTCTATGCTCTCTTCTATTGGAGAGCATAGCTCATTGCGAATGTATACAATCTCTACAATGGGAACAATTCCTTTTTTTCTTTTGTCTGAATAATAAGATAATTCTAAAGGACAATTAACCATTAATTTTTCATTCTGAATCTGCAATTTACTTAAACCAACACCATCCATAGTGATAGTGTAATGGTCTTTTTTTTCTTTAAATTTACAAGTAAGAATATTTGCTTTTGAAAAGGCTCCAATTAAAATAAAAGAAAAAAAAGCAATATGATTAGTCAAAATTTCTCCTTACGGACGACAATATCGTACGGCATGAGATGAACAGTGCAAATTGCCATCCAACTCATGCACAGCAATTGTATTAATGAACTCAGAACTCATATCCATTGCGCTTGCCTGATCTTGCAAATACTCTTTAAAAGAGGCATTAAAAGGGTCAGGAAAAATAATTGTTTTATTAATCACTTCTCCGTTTGTTGGATTGGGATGCAAAGCACCGGCATCTTGTAATGTAAACTCATGTTCCTTTTCTTTACTTATAGTACCTATAAATAAGTTTGGCACTTCAATAACCTTAGGATAACAATTAGGCTGCTTTTGTTTTGTCTTTTCTATTATAGACTTTTTAAATTCATCTATGTCTTTCTGTACGAGTTGAGTAGTAATTAATAACTCTTTATTATGTTGAATCAAATTATATAGGTCTAAATTACTCATTTGTAGGCATTCTGAAGCATCGTAGTCACGCTCTCCAGACATAGGTTTTGATGCCCAGGACTCCTCAATAATTACACTAATAAAAAATGAAATGCCTTTTTTAATTGGAGACAAATGATTTTTTTCATTTGATTTTTCAACTAAAAAATCCCTGCATATTTGTGCAAAAGATGATGTGCCAGAAAATTTGCTTACCATCCCGGAAGGAATAAATGCTTTTTCATTAGGAGAGGATTTCAATAGGTCTAATGCTTTTTGGGGGCTGGCTACTAAAAAAGCAAAACGACACGGATCTTTTTGAGAGTAATCTGGTATGGATTTAAATATTTCATCTGTATGTCCTACTCGTAGAAAACGGCTTGGAGCCATAACACTATCTTTAGGGTTACATAAAGATTTTACTAAATCGTAATATTGCTTATTAGTTAGACTATCATTACCAATAGCGCAAATACCCAGAGCTGAACTTTCTAAATTTCCACCATCATATCCCGATTTTGGAGGCGAGCTATTTTGAATAGGCTGCCCTGTTGAAATGTTGCAGTTTCTACTCATGGCAGCTGAAAGACTCTTAAAAACTTCGCCGACTCCAGATTTTCCCTTCACTTCTTTTATAATGGGCATACCTGTCTCAGGATTAAATGTAGATTCATAAAAATCTTGTTGCCAATTAAATTTATCTCCCTCAACC
>CAYMKD010000385.1:0-2544 GCA_964390435.1 uncultured Pseudobdellovibrionaceae bacterium
GGATTATCATATAAGCATTCTTAAAGACGACCGGAAGTTGGCTTTGAAACTTTATTTTGGCACACCCTATGTTGAATTCAGAGAAAGACTTTTAAATTATTGGCAGTTTACAAAGGTAGAATTGGAGAGCTATCAGTGGGGAGAAGGGCCAATTTTATTAGATCTAACTAATGGAAAAACTATGAGTGACGTTGGGTTCAGAGTGGGATCAGTGCCTGAGAGATTATTAAAGGCACTGCTGCATGACTTTTATAAACCCCCTTGTCTTAAAACTCTATTTGATAAAGTATTTATTGGTTATTATTACAACGCAGTAACAGCTCCAGGACTTATCCATCAATCTTTATTCAGATTAAGGCGTCTTATTGCTCAGGCAAACTTACCATTAAATATTATTGAAGAAAATGGTCGTTATGAAATAGTTGCCACGGCAGCAGTTTCTCTTAAACTTTCATTAAAAGAATCTTCACTTGAACTAACTAAAATAAATACAGATATAATGGCTGTAGAAACCTGCTCCATAAAACTTAATTGTATGAGCAAAATGGAGGCTTTTTCAGCTCTGAACTTAGCTGAAAACTTAAAGGTATCTAAAAGAACGGCTCAGGGATTTATTCAAAAAAGTCTTAAGTTAGGCTTAGTTAAAAAAACAGGATCTGGACCACAGAGTCGCTATCAAAGAGTTCTTTAAGGATTTCTCAACTACTCTGAGGAATAATCTCTATAAAAAATGCGAGTTCGGCTTGGCCACGCAGCTTGCTATGCAAGCAAGTGCCAAACGTTATGTTTGAGCTATTTTTTATAGAGATTATTCCTCAGAGTAGTTGAGAAATCCCTAAATCTATAATTTAAGATTTAAATCGGTAGCGGTTGTCAGAGCCATTTTAACCGTGGAGCCAAGTTGAGCAGTAATGATTTTTGCAGATTCACCACTGACAACATAAAATGAAAAGCGTTTTTTAGGATCGCTAAATCCAAGAAGGCGAAATACGTGAGCTTCATCTAAGTAGTAATCATAGCCTGTAAAGAAATCAAACCTCATTGTTCCTTTAATTGCTCCGCCGCGATCATGAACAATAAAGTAGCCATCATGAGTTTCCCCATTAGGGAGTAAAGTACCCTTAGCACTAGGGATATATATAATTTGTCCTAATTTAAAATGAGCTGCATCAGCAGCAATAGATCTATATGGGATTAAGCAGTCTCCTCCAGAGCCATTGCCATAAGCGCAACGTTTGCTTCTAACTATTTTAAATTGAGCAGTTCCATTGATATCAAATTTAATAAAATTATAGGTTTTAAAAGCCCTCTTGGATGAGTTTTTTATTTGGCAAGTACCCTGTAGAAGGCAATCCTTATAATATTTAGGGCATAAACGTGTGAGTGTTTGATTTTTAAGTCCATGCATCGTTTTTTTGCTAGCATTTGAACACTGTGTAGCTTCTGGGCCAAAGCGAGGTATATAATACACCGTTGGAGAGAGTTTGCCTCCCACTGTGTAGTTCGGACCCATGTCCGTAAAAGTATCTTCAGGCCAGAGAGTTGACTTTTGTGCGCAGGCGATGATGAGACTTGAGCAAATAATAAGGCGCAAAAGCTTCCAGGGCTCTTTATTAATTTTATAAATCATGTGCCGCTAGGTCTAATGCATATCGTCATGATTGAGCAAGCTTGGAATTTAAACTTGCAAGTAATTCTCAGGTAAGCATCTAAATATAAGTAATTAAAAGAGTTTTTAAATTGGACTGAGTTTGTAAAATGTGCTTGGATTAAGAGATAAGGGGGCGAGTGTGTGGCATCAGAGCTTAAATTTATAGTTTGTGGTGGCTCGCAAACAGGTAAGAGCACCTTAGTAGGGCGTATTCTGCTCGAAGCTGGGGCACCGCCTGAGGATCTTATTACCGCACTTGAGTCCGCTGATAGTTCAGAACAAATCAATCATGCTTTTATGAGTCGTATAGAGGCTTTATCTGATTACGAAATTATTTTTCGTTCTTTTCAAACAGATAAGGGCCAATTTCAAATGGCAGATATTATTAAAAGTCGTGAAATAGCAAAACATCTATTTACCAGTGCGATTGCAAGTGACAGCGCCATTGTTGTTATTGATGTGATGCAGGGTTTGGATCATGAAGCAAAAATGCAATTGATGTGGATTTCAGCTCTGGGGCTGAGAGAAGTAATTATTGTTATTAATAAAATGGATCAGGCCAATTTTGATCAAGTCATTTATGAGAAGGTTTCAACTAAGGTGAGGGAGTGGGTTGGTTCCCTTGGCTTTGATAAGTTTCATGTGATGCCTTTAAGTGCGCAAAGTGGTGATTTAGTTTATGGGCCTTCGGCATTTATGAATTGGTATAAAGAGGATTCTTTGATTGAGAGACTTGAAGGCTTGCCAAAATTTAACATGTTAACAGAATTACGCTTGCCGATTGAGAAGGTGATTGAAAATAGTCTTGAGGATGGTGGGGGTATAACCTATGAGGCTCGAATTATAACAGGTAGAGTTAATACGCCACAGGGAGTTTTTATTCTACCATCAAA
>CAYMKD010000386.1:0-2538 GCA_964390435.1 uncultured Pseudobdellovibrionaceae bacterium
ATTAAGAACTGAAACTTTAATCGAAGAGGTTTTAAATGTTGATTTGCCTTTAAATAGGCTCCATGGTTTTCGTGCTCGTGTATTTCGTAGTCGTGTTGATGGTGTTGAGCATTTAGCTTTGCAAAAAGGCGAAGTGTTACCAGGTCAGCCAACCCTCGTTCGAGTTCATGCCGAATCAGTTACAAGAGATTTATTTGGTGGCTTGCAGTTTGGTCAGCATCCAGTTCATTTGGCGATGCAAATGATTGAAGGCAATCAGTCGGGTATTTTATTAATCTTACGTGACTCTCAAAAAGCAATTGAGATTGCGCCTGAGCTTGAAGCCTTTGTAAAAAAACAAGCCACGAGTGAACCCACAAATGTCATTACAGCTATGGATGATCGTGATTACGGAATCGGAGCACAAATATTAAGGCAACTTGGTGCTAGCGAAATTTGTCTTATTACCAATAAACCAGAGCGTCGTGTTGGTTTGAAAGCTTATGGTCTTGAAATTGTATCTACTATTCCTTTTGCAACAAGTGATGAAAAAGCAAATCATCCTCATGTCAACATGGAGAGGTATACAGATGGCTTTAATTAAAATAGGGGTGGTGACCGCTCGTTTTAATGCTGAGGTGACAGAAAAACTTCTTGAAGGTGCCTTAGAAACTCTTAAAGAAAAAGGTTTTAAGCCACAGCAAATTACTTCTGTAACTGTGCCCGGAGCTGTAGAAATTCCACTGGCCTGCATGACTCTTTTTGATTCTGGTTGTTCCGCAGTGGTTGCCTTAGGAGCTGTCATTCGGGGCGAAACCACTCACTATGATTCTGTTTGTCAAAGTGTGGAGAGAGGTTGTTCAGAGTTACAGCTAAGATATAAGCGACCCATCGGGTTTGGAGTTCTTACCACTGAAAATGAGGAACAGGCATTAGCTCGAGCTGGGGGGAATCATGGCAATAAGGGGGCTGAAGCTGTTTTAGTTGCTTTAGAAATGTTAGATCTTCTTAAATCTTTAAAAAAACGAAAGAAAAATGCTGTCCGCAACTGAGCGCGAAAGAAAAAAGAGGCGTCGCGAACTTTTTACTGTTTTTGCGATCGCCTTACTCATTCTTCTATTAACCTGGTTTGAAATTAAACTATTTTCTATCAGTAGTGAATTGCCCTTTGTGCATTCAATTTTCTTTTTTGGTCTTGTTAACTTTAATATTGTTTTATTTTTACTACTTTTATTTTTAATTTTCCGTAACGTTGTAAAAGTTTTTGTTGAACGAAAAGGCAGGGTCATAGGAAGCTCCCTTAAAGGAAAGCTCATTGCAGCTTTTGTGGCCTTTAGTTTTGTTCCGACGCTTTTAATGTTTTTGATTTCTGTATTTTATATTAATTCAAGCTTTGATAAATGGTTTAGCGTCAAAATGGCCGGCGTTCTAAAGAGTTCTTTAGAGGTCACCAATGCTTATTATTTCAATGCTAAAAAACGTAATTACCATTTTGCTCATGAAATTGCGACGCAAGTTAAAAAAAGTTCCAATAGATCCACTAATAAAAAAGATCTTAAACGCTTACGAGAGCTTTTTAGCTTAGATGCTGTTGAATATTATCCCTCGTTGTTTGGAAGTCGAGAACTTGTGGTTTCAACAGACGAGTCGATTCCTCCAATTCCCCCAGTCTCTTTAGAGTTTTTGCAAAAAGGTATAAAGAATCAGGTAGAGAGTAGTACAATTCATCAATTTGGTGAAGGTAATCTAGTGCGAGTTATTGTTCCTGTGGATGAGAACAAGTCGCGAGGAGCCATTGTAGTATCTAGCTTTGTGCCACTCTCTTTGATTTCTAAGATGAACGATATTTCTGCTGCTTATGACGACTTTAGAGATGTAAACCCTTTGGAGTATCCATTAAAATCTATTTATCTTATTATTCTTGTCTTAATGACTTTGGTCATTTTACTTTGTGCGACTTGGTTTGGTTTTTATTTGGCTCGTCAGTTATCAATACCATTAGAGTTTTTAGGCCGAGCTACTCGTCGAGTTGCCGGGGGCGACTATACGCCAGTGGCTATTGAATCTGGAAGTGAAGAGATATCACAGCTAGTTCAAAGTTTTAACCAAATGACTAAAAACTTAGATCAATCTGAAAAAGAAATTAAAGAAGTAAATAATAATTTACAACAAACTTTAAGCTATTTAGATAAGCACTCCCGTTATGTAGAAGTTGTGTTGGGCAGTGTAAGTACGGGTGTTATCTCTATTGATAAAGATGAGAATATTACGACAGTTAATCGCCATGCTGGTCACTTATTGCAGGTGGATCCAGAGCGATATCTTGGTAGATCTATTCGGCTTTTATTAGGGCCAGAGTACTTTCAAATTTACAAGAATCTTTTAAGTACCATGCTCTTACATAAAATAGAGAGTCTTCAGCGCGAGTATAAAATTAATATTAATAATAAATCAATTCCACTGCAAGTCACCCTTTCTATTTTAAAAGATGAGGCAGGACAAGATATAGGTAAAGTGCTTGTTTTTGATGATTTAACAATGGTTTTAAATGCTCAGAGG
>CAYMKD010000387.1:0-2497 GCA_964390435.1 uncultured Pseudobdellovibrionaceae bacterium
TTATTGCTGAAGGCTTTGGCGATGTGACTCGCTTACTTGACGCCTTTGAGTCTCTTACACAAACTACTGGAAGCAATGGCGATCCCTCATTAGCTCTTATGGGAATTATGTCTTTTCACTCAAGTACTGATAAGGCTGTGAATAAAGCAAATGCACTTGCTGTTTACAATTATTGTAATCAAACAGGTATTACTGGCTACATAATTTTAGCAACGGCTACTTATTTAGGAACTACAATCTCAAGCACCTCATCAAGTATTACAATTGACCCCAATAACCCCCCTACTCAAGCTGAAATGCAAACAGCAGTTCAAGAGCTGCTCAGCAGTCCAACAGCTCAAGCCGACGTGGGAGTTATTGCCATCTCAACTTATCAATCTAGTTGCACAGCTGATGCTGGCGCCACTCAATCTTTTTGCACAGATCTAGGATCAGCACTTTCAAGTGCCTCAGATCCTACAAGTGCCGAATCCGTTGGTGCGGCTCTTTTAGCTCTTCTTAATACCGGTAATTAAAAATTCATATTCATACGAACAGCATACCTACGCGATTCTTTATTGATATTATAAGTACCAACTTCTTCTCCGTAGGTGACTACATCTAGACTGAAAATTGTGAATAAAGCTGAGGCCCCCAGAGTTAAATAACCTTGATTAACACCAACTCGGTACTGCCCTTTCCACCAAGAAAACACGCGCCAATCAAATTCAAAGCCAGCGTGAATTCCTTTTCTTAAACTCCAATTTTCATGCCCCATATCTCGTAAATCTAAAGTTCCTCGTCCACCAAATATCCAAACAGCCGGATACTCCCAACGCGTACCAATATCAAAACGACGGCCTAATTTTTGTGGTTGTTCATTTTTTACACTGCTAAAAACATTTAAATCTGTGAAGCCATAATCAAATACGTTGCGAGCCACAAACGAAAAACTTGGTTTTGCAAGTCTTAATAAAGACCAAAATCCTTCTGCTGGTAAATCCGGCGTCCATAAACTACCGATATCAGCATCCAGCGTAAGCCCCTCTCTTATAACATTATCTCCAGACAGAGATGATGTCGTTGAACCATTATCGCTCACTAAATCAAAAGCCGATATGGCCTGACTGGCGTAGCCTCGGTGGATTAACTTTCCCGTTACCCCAAGAGAGAAGCGACCATTATTAAACCAGTTGTTGTAGTCTCTGGCAAAACCAAGAGCCAAAGTACTATCTGCATAAGCAGTTACATCAACGGCTGGACCTAATTGATTGTGCAAGGACATATTGATTGTGACATCTGCCGGGATGAAACCAATTCCCCAGTTGGGCCGCACCCAAATCGCAGAAGCTGGAGCCGTTCTTATATGATAGTAATTGCCATAGTTTTTTTGAATGAGGTTAACCATTGCCTCTTGCTTTTGACGATCCGTTCCAACAGTATCTGATGCTGTTTGAACTTCCTCTGCAAAATCTACGTAGGCTTTACTTATAGCTAAATCTAGAGATAGGTTTAACTCACCATCTTCACGGCGAGCCAAAGCTGCTGGGTTGAGAAACAAACCACTGTAGTCATCAGCCACAGCTGTAAAGGCATTGCCCATGCCTAGAGCTCTGATGCTTTCATAACCACGATGAATAGAGAAGTCTAAAGAATCACCACTTGCAAAGGCAATCCGACACGACATTAATAATAATAAAATCACGCAACGCTTAAATCGTCGTACCAAGACCACCCTCCATTTAATTATTTAACAGCTTTGATAGTGTCTCTTAAAAAAAGCATAGTCGCAATCATCAGGATTAAGTATGATTTGTCTTATGCGTCTTGAATCTATACTTATTTTTTTGACTTTAGTCTGGGTAGCTCCAGCTGCATTGGCAGCCCCAACAGCCAATCCACAATCTAACTTACCTACCATTTCAAATGCAGAAGCTAACGATGACATGCTCTTTGTTCCCCCGGGAACTTATTCAAAGATTTTTAAATATAAAAACACTTTAGCTTTTGGAGCTGGTTTACTTTTAGGCAGTTATAGCTACAAAAATGATTCAAGTTCTTTATTTGGTTTTGATTTTTTATATAACCGCTACTACAAGCGGGATCGCACATGGTCTATGGCTGGGCTCTGGCTTGCAGATCAAACAGGACAAGCTCGATTAGGCCACACGTGGTACATAGCAAGTGAGAGGGAGCTGCGAGCATTTTACGATTTAAGTGTAGGGCTAGCACTTTTGCCTGATGAATTACTGGCAACATTTATTAATAGTCGAAACTTTTTTGTACGTGGCAGTCTAGGGCTTGAAACTCTTTTGACCATAGATAGTGGAGTAAGGGTAGAACTAGGTGCACTCTCTGGTCAAAAAGGCCCAGTTTATTTGCTGGGGTTATCTTATACTTATTCTTGGTAGTTATTTTAGGTGTTTATTCTTGCTCTTACTTCTAATTAATCTATGACCTAGTTCCAAAAGTCTTCTCGGCTCGGTGCTGATTGTGTGCCGCACACAAAAGCCTTAAG
>CAYMKD010000388.1:0-2491 GCA_964390435.1 uncultured Pseudobdellovibrionaceae bacterium
AGAGAGTTATTATTAGAAACAAAATTCCACCCATTAACATCATCTTTAAACCCATTGCCATCGTCATCAAAATCGTTAGTGGCTTTATTACATTTTTTAATATTAAGTGGCTCTTTTTGTTTTTTGCAAAAATCATTTTCTACAACGCCAGTTTCTCCACTGTTTATCCAGAGATTATTTTTTAAGTCTTCATGCTTTACATCAATTCCAGTGTCAATAACGGCAGTTAAAATGTCGCGACTACCATAAGATATTTGCAGGGCACGGTTAGCATCAATTTTCTTTAAATCCCATTTTTGCGAAATAGCAGGGTCATTTAAAGTCACGCTGTCATCTACTAAGTTCTTGTCAGACTCTTTAATTTGACCTAACTCCAAATTACGATTGTCATCTTTTGATGAAGTTGAAGCTAAACCAGTTCGTCCAGAGAGTATCTGCTCTGATTTTAGTAAAAATAGAGCGGCCAAAGCGACTGTTAAAATGCTGCTAATAATGGTAACTTTGTATTTAAGCTGTTGCATGTGTTGATCTCCCTAATACTCATCGTAAAAGCAAGACCAATGCCTAAGTAAAAAATCAAAAAAATGTCATAAATACCTAATTTTATTAGTATTTCATTGTGATACAGAGCTTAAATGTGACTAAGATCTAAAGTCCTGTAGATTAGATAGACACCATTCCGGGAACTCATGCTCCATATTGGGATGGCTTAAGCGTGTGTAGAAGATCAGGTTTCTCATTACTAGTTTTATATAAGCTTTTGTCTCTTGATAGGGAACATCCTCAATAAACTCAAGGGGGTCATCCTGCACTCTCGTTTTAAGCCATCCTTGAATGGCATTTTCGCTAGCGTTGTAGGATGCAACACTTAAGATAAATTGATTATTATATTGTTTAAAGAGTTCCTTTAGTAAGAGAGCTCCAATGGGAATATTTATCTCTGGTTTATAGAGATCCTCTGTGGTTTTAAATTTTACTTTAGCTACAGCGGCTTTATTTTTTGCTACTTTGGGTAGAACCTGCATAAGACCAAAGGCGTCCATATGGCTTCTGGCTTGCGGATTAAAAGCTGACTCTTGTCTAATAATTGCTAAGATGAGTTCTGGCTGTACATCGAAACCTTTTGCAGCTTCACCAATAATATCATTGTAGGGTTGAGGGAATAAGAGCTCAGGGTGTTTTGTAACAAGTTCGTGTCTGAAGTCTGCCGGCATGCTGCCCAGCTCACTGAATAAAGGTAAATAGCTTCCGGCTCGAGCATAAAGCTTTAGAACCTGGTACCAATCATCTTGTCGCCAATTGCGCTTTTTTCTTAAATCCTCTGTTTGGGTATTGAGAAATCTCTCTGCAATATCATTTTCTTTAACCCGCAAAAGCCAATCTATATAATCTGTTCGTTGATCTCCAAAAACTTCTAATGTTGAAGCTGGAGCTCGGTTTTCTTTAAGGGGTGGAATTTTTTCTTCAAGTTCTCGGTAGGAGAGGAGTCCATAATAACCTAGTGGATCTTTTTCTGTAAGTTCTTTCCAAAGATCTTTTGCTGTGTTTGCTTGCTGTGCTTGTGCATAACTTCTTGCAAGCCAAAAATTGTATCGATGGAGATCAAACTCATCTAGTGCCTCTTTTTTTAATTGCTCTAAGGTGGCAATAGCTTCAGGAAAATTCTTTAACTTTCGTAGACTCCAGGCTTTGCCCCATAAAATCTTTTCCTTAAGAGGACTTTTATTAGGGGCGGAAGATAGGGCTTTATCATACCAACTTAAAGCGCTATTGAATTTTAGTCTCTCTTCTTCAATGCGGCCGCGAATCCAAAAGACTTCAGCTAGAGGATATTGCCCATCAAGCTTTTTCTGTAGGCGATTTGACTCTTTCTCAGCCCGGCTAACATAGCTTTCAGTCCATAGGGCACGAATGTAATTTAAATGAGCGTCATGGTAGCGAGCTAGATCTTGCTTGTCGGATTTTTTTCCTGAAGGTTTGAGTTGCTTTTGGCTCCAAAGAGTTAAGTTCCTAAGAGCTTTTAAATAAGATGGTTTGTTTTGCTGTACTTTATAAGATTGAGCTAAACCACGATAAGCTAAGTATCTCTCTTGCTTGCTGGCCTTAGGGTTTCGTAAAAATTGGGTGTATATCCTACGCGCTTGAGAGAATTTTCTAGCTTGTCTGAAATCATAAGCCACTTGTAGAAGTTCTTCTGCCTTAGGTTCTGGATTAAGTCTTGGGGCTATTTTGTAAAGTTGTGTTTTAAGAGTTAATAATTCTTCATCGGATTTATCTGATGAAGAAATCTCAATAACTTCTTGAAGTATTTCAATTCGTTCAATTTGATTTTTTGCAAAACTAAGCTGCTTCAAAAGAATTTCTTTTATCAGTTTATTGTCTTTATTCTTTCGAGCCTTATTTAAATTTACATCAAGAGCCAAAGGCAACAGCCAAGGTGTTTTCTCATAGCTTTGCCAAGTTACTTTTGAATCAAGATCAGTGCAGGTCT
>CAYMKD010000389.1:0-2488 GCA_964390435.1 uncultured Pseudobdellovibrionaceae bacterium
AAATATCTAAAATAGATATTAAAAAAGCATTTAAAAATAAGATGAAAAAAAATTCTTCTAAATATCCCATTAAAAAAAGCCGTGGGAAAAATAAAAAATATACAGAGTTGTAGCAACTGTTTTTATTGAGATAGTTTAAAATTGATCTTTGAGTTTTCTTATATAGGCAAAAGACTCAACATCAGTCTTGCTATCAAGACCTAGAGTTTTTTTAAATTGTGGGTCATCAGCTCTTAAAAAAGGATTAAGTGAAATTTCTTGTTTTAAAGTCATGGGAACTGTGGGCTCATTGTTTTCTCGTTTAATTTTAATAACTTTTAAAAAGTCTTTTAATGCTGAATTATCATGATTTATATGGAGAGCGAATTTTAGATTGGCGAGTGTGTATTCATGAGTGCAAAAAATCATAGTCTCCTTTGGTAAGGAGCGAATCATCTTTAAGCTCTTCCACATCATTTCTGGCGTTCCTTCAAAGAGACGACCACAGCCCATTGAGAACAAAGTGTCTCCACTAAAGAGCCAATTTAATTTTTTAAAGTAAAACGCAATATGTCCTAAAGTATGGCCAGGTAAGGCTAAAACTTGAATCTCTTCTTTCCAAATCGTAAGTGATTCACCTCCACTGAGCCAAGTATCAGCATTTTGAATTTGTGATTTATTTTTTTCTGGCGCATAGATATGAGCATTAAAGAGTTGCTTTAACTTTTTATTCCCGCCGATATGATCTGGATGGTGATGTGTGTTTAGAATGGCAATGAGTTTTAATTTTTTCTCATTTAAAAACTGAAGCACAGGATCGGCTACGGCTGGATCAATGCAAATGGCCTCTTTATTTTCATCATTAATGATCAGATAAATGTAATTATCTTCAAGTACAGGTATCTGATGAAAATACATTATCCCTGGCCACGAGTTTTTGTTTTATGAGGAGCTGCATTTTGCTCAATAAACTCAATAATTTTAGATGCCACATCAACACCCGTGGATTTTTCTATGCCTTCAAGTCCAGGAGAAGAGTTAACTTCAATAACAAGTGGGCCACGTCTAGAGCGCATGATATCAACGCCAGCAAGATTGAGTCCTAAAGCATTTGAGGCATCAATTGCCATTTGTCTCTCCTGTTCCGTGACTTCAACTAGCTCAGCACTTCCACCACGATGTAAATTGGAGCGAAATTCTCCGGCTTTGGCTGTTCTCTTCATCGAAGCTATGACCTCTTGTCCAACAACAAGGCATCTAATATCAGTACCCTGAGCTTCTTCAATATATTCTTGAATTAAAAAATAAATGTCTAAATTTCTAAAAGCATCGATCACACTCTCCGCTGCTTTTTTTGTTTCAGCTAGAACAACACCCATGCCTTGAGTGCCTTCTAAGAGTTTAATGACCAGAGGGGGCTTGCCCACCATGTTAATTAAATCTTGCGTGTCATCTAAAGCGTGGCCAAAAGCTGTGATAGGTAAATCAATGCCCTCTCTAGAGAGAAGTTGCAAAGAGCGAAGTTTATCTCGCGCTCTAGAAATAGCTTGAGACTCATTGATTGAATAAATCCCCATCATTTCAAATTGTCTTACAACAGCTAAACCATAAAATGTAATTGAGGCTCCAATTCTAGGGATAACAGCATCAAAGGGTTCGAGCTTTTCACCATGATAGTGAATAGAGGGTTTGGCCGACATGATATTCATATAAACTTTAAGTGAGTCAAGCATCTGTACTTGATGTCCGCGGGCCTTGCCAGCTTCGAGTAGTCGGCGAGTTGAGTAGAGCTCTTTTTTTCTTGATAAAACGGCTATTCTCATTTTTTCTTTCTGGCTCTGCGATAATCGCGAAGCACATGTTTAGGCTGCCCTAAAATATAAGACCTTTGCGAATCCACTACAAATCGACCTGCTAAGGCTTGTCTACCAAGAAGCATTCGATATGACATATTTTCACGATTGGCTAGTGTGATTTCTGCTTTAAAGTTCTCACTTCCAATGATAAAGTTAACTTCAATAACATAGCGCCTTTCCCTGTGTCCTCCGGAGTCACTCACTACACGTTCATCCACCACCGGAGCTGTACAAATAACTTCAATGTCATAGCGGTATTGAATAGGGTGGACAGTAAAGCGGACCCAGGTGCTGCCGTCACTTTTAAAAGTACTTATATCTTTTGCGTATAGGGCTGAAGTTTGAGCTCCGGTATCTGCTTTAGCCTTCACATATATTAAACCCAGTTCGGGGAGAGAGACCCATTCTCGCCAACCAATCCTTGTTTTTGTTAGAATTTTCTTTTTTGTCATAAGCTTATCAAAGCGAATGTATCAAAATAAGGCAAAAACAAAAAACATGACTAGCCAAAATAAAAAAATAGCCGAAAATAAGGTATGGCTATTCGTCAAGTGCAGGTCGAACTAACAGGTCGAGATTTTTTAGAACTCAATATTGATGAGTCCACAGGACTTGTGGTGTCGGGTAAAGCTATTGGATGTAGCGAGCTTATA
>CAYMKD010000390.1:0-2486 GCA_964390435.1 uncultured Pseudobdellovibrionaceae bacterium
CTTAGCTGCTGCTTCTGCTAAAGATTTAAGTCGCGGAGTTTTAGTATAGCCAGGCAGAACATTATTTACAGTAATTGCAAAAGGAGCTAATTCATTAGCTAAAGACTTAGCCCAGTTGGCCATAGCCCCACGAACTGTATTTGAGACTCCAAGATTTGCAATGGGGGCTTTCACTGAGGTTGAAATAATATTTATAATCCGCCCATAAGAAGCCTCTTTCATTCCAGGTACTAGAAGTTTACACAACTGTGTTGCCGACAAAATATGCTCAGAAAATCCTTTAATAAAATCTTCAGCCTGAGCTTCAAGAAGTGGCCCCGATTTTGGCCCCCCACCATTATTAATAAGAATATGAATCGGCCCATTTTTTAGTAGTGATTTTATTTTTTCACTAAGCTCCTCTGTGTTGCCAAGATCTAAAGCCAAGTAACTATGCCCTTCTCCAGGCAAAGAGTGAACCAAGCTCTTTAATTTATCTTCACTACGAGCTAGAGCGATGACTTTCGCTCCTTGTTCAGCAAATAGCTTTGCTGTTGCTTGTCCAATTCCTTGAGAGGCCCCACAAATAAGCGCTGTTTTTGATTGTAATTGAGTCTTCATAATGGCCCCTAATCTATCTCAAGAAAAGGTGCCTGGCACCTTTTCTTCGCACATTGCGGCAATTAATGGGGCGCAGCCTGATTAATTCCTGTAGCTTTTGCAAAAAAATGGGCTAAGGCTTAGGATTTCTTTTATGAGTACGCATACACAAAAGCTCTTTTGGATTGATCTTGAAATGACCGGTCTTGATATTGAGAAGGAGGTCATTATAGAGGTGGCAGCCTTAATTAGCGATATGGATTTTAATGTTCTAGACACCTATGAGACCGTAGTAAAGCAGCCACAGCAGTACCTAGAGAAAATGGACGATTGGAATAAAAAGCACCACACGGAGTCTGGCCTAGTGGCAAAAATTCCATTTGGCCATGAGCCCGAAATGGTTGAAGAAGATCTTATACAACTAGCACTAAAGCATTTTAAATGTTCTGACAGGGATACCAAACCTATCTTAGCTGGGAACTCTATTTCGCAAGATCGCCTATTTATTGATAAGTACTTTAAAAAATTCTCAAAACTTCTCCACTACCGCATGCTCGATGTGACTTCGTGGAAAGTAATCATGATTCCTAAATTTGGCATTGAGTACAAAAAAAAGAACTCGCACAGAGCCCTCGATGATATTCATGAGAGCTTAGCGGAGCTTAAACACTACTGCACTTCTATTAAAAAAATTTAAAGCTGAGACTTTACCCAATTGTAAATTGGCTTATAAGTGAGATTTACAAAATATGCATCTGTATTACATTTAAACTCACCGGTTTTAAAGGATCTAGTAACTGCAACTACACTTAAAGCCTCATTTTCTTGTATGTAAGCAGGACCACCTGAATCGCCAAAACAAATTCCAGTACCATTAGATTGCCTTATGTAAAGTAATTCAGGGTTATAAGGAAGACGGTAGATGCTTTTATTTGCTTTACGTAGTTTATAGTCTACTCCTTCTTTAATATTATACTTCCCATAACCGGCAACAATGACTTTTTTTCCATCCGCTATATTTTGCTTTTTTATATTTACTGGTTGATAACCATTTACCGGCTCTCCGCTAAATTTAAAAATAGCTAAATCAAATAAGGCATTTTCGGAATACTCAGGATAAATGGATTGCACACTTGCACGTCGAATATTTTTACCAGCTTCAAATCCGTTAGTTGCAAAGACAATAACAGGCACTACATCTTTCGATACCCATTCAGCACAATGAGCAGCCGATAATACTTTATCAGTTGCAATTAAAATTCCTGAACAAGAGGCTATCACTTCACTGCCTGCTGCTGGGACGAAAGCAATTAAAACCGTGGATTTGGCCACGAGATCGTCTTGCTCAACTAAATCTCCACCGACTATAAAGTTGCTATTTTTTGCGTATTCTTCAGCCGCAGCCAAAATCGTATCTTCTTTTGATTTTGGTGCACAAGCCGCTACAAAAGCTAATAAAGAAACTAAGAATATGTTTTTCATTTTCCCTCCAAAGATTAATAAAAATCTTTAACCTAAGTTAAAAAAAGAGGAAATGAACAAATATGAACATAAGTTTATTTTATAATCTGGCTCTTTACCCACTCATAAATGGGTTCATATGTAAGATTCATATGAATACCTAGAATATGACAGGGCATAATGGTTTTACTTCCCCTATTTCCGGCAAAAATTACGCCTGCTAAATAATAATTCCCATCTCTAATTATATAGGCTGAGCCACCAGAGTCTCCACTGCAAATTCCGGTATGATCTCTTTGATTAGTAAAAAAACTGGTTTCAAAATAAGTTGGATTATCTGCTAAAATACTATCTGCAAACTTAGGAGCCTCAAAGGTAATTTTCTTAGAGATTTGCCTTAATAAAGGGTTACTCTCGCCATAAGGCTCACTTAAACCATATCCAGC
>CAYMKD010000391.1:0-2485 GCA_964390435.1 uncultured Pseudobdellovibrionaceae bacterium
AACGCCAACGCCAACGCCAACGCCAACGCCAACAGTAAGCAAAGACTGTAAGGCTATGACTATACAAATGGGTGGACCAAGTCAGGAGAGCCAGTATCAAGTAATTATTGGAGCTGCTAAAGACGGGCAATATAGTGGCAATAGATGCACTGTTGGTACTTATCAATGTAAAAACGGAACTTGGATTAAAGTAAGTGGCCCAGAGGATTGCGGTGGCCTTGGGAATGACGGTCCTTAATTATTCAAGGACTCACTCATTGCAGCTATCTCTAAAGTCAAAGAGCCAACAGGGCCTGTAAAGGTGAGTTGGTTCTTTGCGTTTTCAACCTCTCTTGTGGGAACGGGAAAAGTAACTTTGTAGGCTGTACTCCAACGGTTATGATAAGGATAAAAAGCCTGTAAATCAGCAACTTGCTTTTTAATTTTCACGGCTTTACCTTCAAATCGTCTGCCATTTACATCTAAAAATATTTTCCATATTGTTTTAAATTTCGCAAGATCATCATGTTTTCGTTCTGGTGTAAAAAAACTTACAAAAAAACCTGTTTGCAATTGAGCATCTATAGATTGTTTATCTTTTTCTTGTTGATAGGCCATAGAGTCTAATTGATAAACTCTAGCATTTTGATCTGCTAAAGCTTGCAGCACATGAGTATTGTGAATTGTCGCGTGAACCTCTAGAGCATTATACAGGCCACTATAAACACTATCTCCTGCACTATACTTTTTGATTATGTTATTTATTTGCGACTCAGACATAAGATTCATTCCTGGACGTTCAGGATAAGTAGAGCAGCTCATATTTAGAAATAAAAATAGAGTTAAAAAAAGACGAAGACTCATAAATTTTTCCCTTGTGTGAGGCCCTTAGCAAAGGACATTAAATCAGCATATGCTGTTTCGCGAATAATATCGTTATAAATTTCGTGAGGAGCATCTTTGTAAATAATAATTTGTTTATTAGCTGAGGAGATTTTTTCAAATAACTCCTCATTTTTTGGACGACTTACAACGGTGTCTTTTCCCGCTATCTGCATAAAAGTAGGAATTTTAATTTTGTTTGCGTGATTCATAACGTAAGACATGCATTCTTGCATACCAAGAAATACACTAGGTGAAATACAGTCATGTCTTAAGGGATCGTGCTCATAACTTTTTTGAATAGCTTGATCGCGAGTGAGTTGCTCGTAGCGAATTTCGTTATTTAGAGTGATGCGTGGATAAATAAAATTCAATAAATGTGCAGCCTTTTCTTTAATGACGGGTATTTCAACAGCAATCCCTAATAAAGGAGAGCTTAAAACTTGGGCAGTAATGGGCAAGCTTGGTTTTTCAAGTAGCATTCTAAGTTGAATTAGCCCTCCAAGTGAGTGTCCTAAGAGGATGACTGGTTGGTGATTAATTTCAGGTAAAATTAAAGATAAAAATATTTCATAATCGCGCACATAGTTCATAAAGTGAGAGGCATAGCCTCGTTTGCCTTCAGAGCGCCCATGCCCACGTAAGTCCCAGGCAACAAAATTCCAATTAAGCGGTTTTAGGCCTTCGATCAATCGGTTATAACAATCTGAATGTTCAGCCTGGCCATGGGTTATGACGAAAGTCCCAGAGGGCTGTTCAGTCTCCCACTTTTGTAAATAAAGCAGGGCATTTTTGTAACCTTTAAATTCACTTTCACTTCTTTTATACGCCATAGATAGTCTTAATAATCGTTTTAATCTAAGATTGGGTCAAGTGAGATTGTCCAAAGCTTTAAGACGTTGTAGGATTAAAAAATGCATCGCTTTTTCTCAATAAGCTTATTCGTTTTATTTTTAAGTTTTAATCAGGCCTATGCTGCTGATTCTGAATTGAAATCAAAGACAGAGTACACAGCAATCGGTGGAACCCTTCTGCCCAACCAGTTTGCTGCCTTTGATAAAATTACAACAGTTTGGGGAGGGCGTTATGGTCTTCGTACGGCAGATGATTATTTTTACGAAGCAGGTCTTCTTTATAATGAGCTTGAGGATCGTGGCTACCTTAACGTCTCTCTTACTTTGCGAGGGGAGTCCCCTGTTTCCGATATGATTGCGTTTTACGGTCTTGGAGGGGATATTACTCAGACTAAAGGCGAGGCCAGTCGAATTGACCCCGGCGCTCATATGCAAGGTGGTTTATTTATTCAGATTTACCATTCGCTTTGGTTTAGACTTGAAAGCAAATTTAGCTTTTCTCCCGGCAGCTCTTTATTTCTAGGCTTTGGTCTGACCTACCGAGATGCTAATTAGAAATTTTAATTATTTCTGATGTATTATAATGACTAGGCCACAATCTGAAAAACATCAAACTAGACTTTTTAGTATAGCCTTAGTGCCGATGTAATTATGATGGCACGTTATTGGATTTGGCTATTCTTATTTCTATATTCAACCACTTCTTTTGCAGAAAATTCTGATGATATTTATATAGTTACTAGTGAAAATGTGAAGGCATATTATAAGGG
>CAYMKD010000392.1:0-2463 GCA_964390435.1 uncultured Pseudobdellovibrionaceae bacterium
TAGCTAACACCAGCCACGGTTTCATCGCTATCACTGTCGCTGAAAACATAAGACTGAGTGCTTGGTATTCCTTCGATTGAGTGGGATTCAACATATAAACCATCAAGGTGATCAACCTCTACACCTAAACTATTATAGATATGAATTTCGGTGTATTCACTATAATAAAATTCGTAAGTATAAGAGTTCGTACCTTCACATATAAAATCGGGTGGTTGAGCGGCGAAACCTAGAGAAGATAAAGTTAATATAAAAACAGAAGCTAGAATTTTCATAAAGTTACTCCTTTTAGTTTAGGAGGGATAATCAGTATCATTTGAATTTAAAACAAGTTTTTTCAACTTGATTGAAAAAAAAACATTTAAAGACACAAGAAAATTGATAATTCTTTTGCTGACGCTTAGCGCATATATATGAACTCTAAAGTTGACCAAAAAACAAGCCCAAGTTAGCTCCATATTATGCCATCTAATCAAACCCCTTTAATGCGTCAGTACTGGGAAATTAAATCCGCTCATCAAGATAAAATTCTCTTATTTCGTATGGGGGATTTTTTTGAAATGTTCTTTGATGACGCCACTAAAGCAGCCCCCATTTTAGGAATTGCATTAACACAAAGAAACAAAAAATCAGAGGATCACACACCCATGTGTGGAATGCCTCATCACTCTGTCGGCGGCCCGATTAATAAGCTTTTAAGCCACGGTTTTAAAGTTGCTATTTGTGATCAAGTGGAAGATCCAAAAACAGCCAAGGGGATTGTTAAAAGAGCTGTGACTCGAATTCTAACACCTGGAATGGTTTATGATTCAAACACTCTTGATGAAACACAATCTAACTATGTGGCATGTCTTGATAATGAAGATGGAAGTAAATTTTCTTTAAGTTTTGCGGACCCTACTACAGGAGAAACTTTTTATTATCTCTCTCAAGATTTAGATCAGCTTTATAGAGTTTATAAAGTCTTGCCCGTCGCTGAAATTGTTATTGAAAACGAAGAGTTGTTAAAAAACTTTTCGCAAGAAGAGATTGCACAAGTGAAGAGCATTCACTTAGATCTCTCCCCAGGTTCTGAGCCTAAATCTGTCAGGCGTTTAACCTCTTATCTTGATTTTTTATCTTCAGGCCAAGCAAGCCAAGCTTTGCGTCCTTTTGAGTTACGTGAATTATTAGGTAAATTGGAGCTTGGTTCACGCGTTATAAGACATCTTGAAATTTTTGAAACTTATAAAGGCGAGAGTCGTGGTTCTTTATTTCACTCAATTAATAGAACTAAGACTTCTCCTGGAAGTCGTAAACTTCGTGAATGGTTGCATTTTCCTTTAATAAATAAAAGTGCCATTGAAAATAGGCAAGAACAAATAAGTCTGTGGTTAAAAGATCTACCAAGACTTAAAGAGGTACGTGAAGTATTAAGTCAAATGGGAGATATTGAAAGACGTTTAAGTAGAATTACTTCAAGTCAAATCTCACCAAGAGATTTGCAATCCCTAGCTCATTCAATAAGAGCCGCCTGTGGAGCACTGATCCTTGCTCGTCAAGAAAATGAAGAGACGCAAAGTCTTTTAGCTTTGAGTGAACATATTTTAAATACACTTGTTGATGAGCCACCTTTAAATACCAAGCAAGGTCAAGTCATCCGCTTAAATGTTAATCCACTTCTCGATGAGTATGTGAACTTGGCTGAAAATAGCCAAAATTTAGTACAAAAGCTTGAAGAAAGAGAGCGCAGTCAAACAGGAATTAGCTCTCTTAAAGTGAGATACAACAATGTATTTGGTTATTATATTGAAATTACCAATGCACATAAAGATAAAGCTCCTTCTCATTATAAACGTAAACAAACTCTTGCAAATGCCGAGAGATTTTTTACTGAAGAGCTTGTTGAATTAGAGCGAAAGGTTCTCACGGCGCAGACCAAAAGAGTGGAGCTTGAGCTCTCGTTATTTGAAGAGCTTAGACAAAAAGTTTTAGAGGAATCTAAAAATCTTCTTAAGCTTTCAAGTGATGCAGCTCATTTGGATGTTATAACATCTCTGGCGTGGCTTAGCCTTGAGCGAAAGTACATTAAACCTAGTTTTACTTCTGAGGAGGTTGAGATCTTAGCAAGCCGTCATCCAGTTGTAGAGCTGGAGATGAAAACTCCTTTTATCAGAAATGATCTGGTCTTTAAAAAAGGTCAGTGCTTGCTTCTTACAGGTCCTAATATGGCAGGTAAAAGCACTCTGATGAGACAGATGGCTGTCACAGCTATTATGGCGCAAATAGGTTCTTATGTGCCTGCAGATTCTGCAAAGCTAATAATTTTTGATCGTGTTTTTACTAGGATTGGGGCCAGTGATCAGCTCAGCGAAGGACTTTCAACTTTCATGGTTGAAATGTTAGAGACGGCAGAGATGCTAAAAGAGGCGACTGATAAATCTCTAGTTATCCTAGATGAAATTGGTCGCGGAACAGCTACTT
>CAYMKD010000393.1:0-2462 GCA_964390435.1 uncultured Pseudobdellovibrionaceae bacterium
GTGGCATTTTTGTCTTCTTTATATTGATAGGCACAAAAAACACAGTTGGCGTTGCAAACATTGGTGACAAAAAAAGTAGCTTTTCGGGGCAGAGTGTTTTTTTGGATTAAATCAAATTTCTCTGGATTAATGAGATGCTTATAGGCTTTTTGTTTTACCAATGTAGGGAAGGGCTTATTCACGAAAGCTAGGGTTTCATTTGGTGTGTCTGATGGCGTGTCTGACATAGGCAACTCCTCCAGATAAGTGATACAACGCATAGGCCCAAAGCACAATCAAACCTGCAAATTCTACAAAAAGGTGCCAGGCACCTTTTCCTTAAGCGCCGCGTCGGACAAGGGGTGCCTGGTAACATTTGTCCGAAGAGTGAAGACAAAGAGTATTCAAAAACGAAGACTTGGGGGATTGACCCCGTAACGGAAAGACTGAAATGATCTTGAATGTGGAGCCACGATTTTAAAAATAAAAACTACAAAAGCTAAGGACGCTTTTAAAAGGAGATTAAAAATGAAACACTTAATAACAACAGGGATGATGATTTTTTTGCTGAGCCCTCTGGCCATGGCAAAAACGGTGATTAAACCATACAATTTTAAACAAAATAATATGGTTCAAAAAATGCGATTGCAGAATTGGTTAGAGCCTATGTTGAATTGGCAAGTAGCCGATAGAGATGGGGATGACTCTCCCACTGAGCCACCAAGTTTTCCACCTGCACCAGTTCTAAGACAAGTTCACTTTAAGGCTGAGGTTTATAAACATACTTTTATATCAAACCCTGATAATGGTGGTGATTTTTCACGGGAGATAGCGTTTCAATTAGAAGGGGATACTTCACTCAAGGATTGTCGAAGTAATGAGGCATACTGTTTTAATGAGCAATCCTTCCACGAGTTTGAGATCGAATATAAAGGTCAAAAGTTTACAGGTATTATTGGCGTGGATTCATATGTATTTAATGCGCGCTATGATTCAAGCTCAATTATTAGTGAAGGTGATATAAAAAGCATGAATGCGTGGCTTTACTTTAACTTTAAAGATGATGGTGAAATTCCTCCAGAGTATCCTGAATCATTATGGGATTTAACGTCGACTCGCACCCTTGGAGCTTCAAATTCTATTTTATTTATGCATCCACAGGTTATGATGGTGTGTAAAATTCCAAGTGAGCCAACTCCAGAGCCAACTCCATCTCGGCAGGTTAACAGAGATTCAAATTGCACAGTATCACATACTGAATTCTTTTCAGCAATTGTTGAATTTGAGGATGTTGGTCGATGAGAAAACTCCTAGCTATAACTTTGTTGTCAGGCCTTCTAGGCCTGACACAAGTTTCTCAAGCGATCTCTCATATTGGTGGAAGAGTGCGTAGTGATGAGTCTTTATTTAAATCTGATTTTGGTGCTGGCCCTTATATGGTGGCCACAGATTTAGCACAAAGCCTAAGATTAATTTATGGTCCGCTACTTGGGTCAATTTCTGGTAAAGATTTTAACTTCTTAATTATTTCTGAACTGAGCACAGCATGGCCTGAGTTTTTAGTTGAGAATAAAGAAGAGGCCATGTGGAAGCTTGAAAACTTGGGCTGGCGAATTGTTAAAAACGAGCCAGAGAGTTGCCTGCTTGTCATGAGGTTTTTAAAAGATAAAACAGCTAACTATGTTTATCTATGGGGTTATCAAAGAGGAGTGGTTGTTACTTTTCCTTGGGTGAAACCTTATTATGATCTTCAGCAAAATTTTGATAAAAACCTAGAGCTTCTACCAGGGGCTTGTGCGTGGAATTAGAAAAAAAAGGAGGTGAGAGCTTCTCGCCTCTAGATATCACAAAGTACACTGACTATAGAGAGCTGCTAAAAGCAGCTTATGAGTATCGTAAAGGGCTTCGTGATTCATTTTCTTATCGTCAGTTTGCAAAACAAGTTGGTCTTAAATCACCAAATTATTTGCAACTGGTTATACAAGGTAAAAGAAACTTATCAGAGGACACTGCTGAGAGTGTTGCAAAGGTTCTTAAGCTTAATAAGAAAGAAGCGGATTATTTTTTATCTTTAGTGCGAATTGAAAATGCGGTGAATGATAAAGATCGCAAAGAGGCTGAGAAGTGGCGACTTATTTCAATTAAAAGACTACTTACTAATCCCATTCATGAGCATCAGGTACAAGCGCTCTCAAAGTGGTACTATATGCCAGTAAGAGAACTAATTTGCTTAAAAGACTTTGAGCCAAAAGCTGACTACATAGTTAAGCATTTAGGAAATTTAATTACACTCGAACAGGCAGAAGAGGCGATGACCACTTTAATAAAAGCAGGTTTTGTTAAAATTGATAAAAATGGCAAATGGACTCAACAAGACCCTGTGCTCACGACCGACAATGGAGCTTTTTGGGGGCATCAGCTGGATTTACTTCATAAGGAAAATTTAAAATTATGGAGTGAAAATTTAGAGAAAATGAAGCACG
>CAYMKD010000394.1:0-2459 GCA_964390435.1 uncultured Pseudobdellovibrionaceae bacterium
TAAATTTGAAGTTTCACGTGAACCTAACAATACTATAGAAAAGTTTTCTGCGACGCCCTCTTTACAGCCAAATGGAAATGTCCTTAGCACAAGACGATTTGTTGGCGATTTTGAGGGGCTTAGCTTTATATCTCAGGCAAGCACTATTGCTGTTGCTGATAAAAATTCTCTTGTAGCCCAAGCTGGTCTTAAAACCGGAGATATTGTTACTGAGCTTAATGGAAAGCAAATTAAAGACTGGCGAAACTTAGAACGAAGCTTGCAAAATTTAAATGAAAAACAACTTAAGTTTACTGTTTTACGTAATGCTGATTCGAAAAATCCAGAAACCATTACAGCTGACATTAAAGTTAAAAGTTTGGGAAAGAATATTCTTTCAGAAATTGGAATTGAAAAGCCGGATCTTTATTTAGCGCGAGTAATTGAAAAAACCCCGGCAGAAGAAGCTGGTCTTAAAGAGGGGGATCGTCTACTTAGCATAAATGATAAGGCTCTTAATTCATGGCAACAAGTTCTAGAAACTATTAAGTCTTTTGACCCCAATGGCCCACCACTTAAAGTTTCTGTTCAAAGAGGAGACGAGACTTTAGATTTTAGCTTAATTCCACAAATGACCTCTCATATGACTGGTCGAGGTCGAGAAGAAAATCGCTTTACAGTTGGTGTCTCTCCACTCATTCAATCAGCAATTCCTGAAACAACCACTCTCGTAGCCTCAAGTTTTGGTGAAGCTCTTTCTCGCGGTTGGAAAAAAACTAAAGATATAACTGTCATGACTGTTTTAAGCTTTGTACGACTTGTACAAGCAGAGATCTCCCCAAAAAATATCGGTGGAGTTATTTCCATCGGGCAAGCGGCTAGTGAAACATTTAAAGTGGGGATCTCTCACTTTTTACAAATGATGGCTATTATATCAATTAACTTATTTATTTTAAACCTTTTACCAATCCCTGTATTGGATGGCGGACATTTAGTTTTCTTTACTGTAGAGGCTCTTAGAGGGGCTCCACTTAGCATGAAAAAAATGGAAATTGCCCAA
This sequence comes from uncultured Pseudobdellovibrionaceae bacterium, assembly GCA_964390435.1. Lineage (GTDB taxonomy): Bacteria > Bdellovibrionota > Bdellovibrionia > Bdellovibrionales > Bdellovibrionaceae > CAYMKD01. The sequence continues at coordinate 1,040 of CAYMKD010000394.1, forward strand.
CAGGTTGGCTTAGTTTTGTTAGTGAGTTTAATGGTTTTCTCTTTCTTTAATGATATCTCTCGTCTTTTAAGTCCTTGGTAAACAAAAGTTATGCTGACTCTTGCACTAGAAACCAGTACAGCATTAGCCTCTGTCGCTATTTTAGAAAATGAACGATGCTTAGTGCAAAAAAGCTCCTTGAGACAGCGCTCTCACAGCGAGTTTGTAAACCAAGCGATTGATGATGCTCTTAATGAAGCTCAAAAAAAATTAATTGATTTAGATTTAGTAGCTGTAGGTCAAGGCCCGGGTAGTTTTACTGGAATTCGAGTTGCGGCAAATATTGCTAAAACACTTTCTTTTAATTTTGGAAAAAACTTACTTTGGCAAGACTCTTTAACTTTACTTGCAATGGCACTGCCCAGGTTAAATAAACCCGTGCTCACTATTATTAATGCTTATAAAAATATGGTTTATTGCAACTTATTTAGATTTCAACAAAACTCTTATTTACCCGTTTGGACTCCACAAGCTTTAACTCTTGAGGACCTTCAAAAAAAAATTCAGCAACCTGTTTATGTTGTAGGTGATGGTTACGCTGCATATGAAAGTATTTTTCCACTCCAGCTTAAATCTCTAATGGAGTTTATACCAAGCGCTTCTCAGTACCCTCAAGCACAGACCTTAGGCCTAATTTGCCATAATCGTGCCAAAAGCGGAGAAAAAAACTCTTGGACTCAATATCTCCCCCTTTATATTCGAGCCTCAGCTGCCGAAGAGAATATGCAGCTTAAATAGTAGTTTTAATTTAAAGGGTTAGCGCATGTCAGGCACGGCAACTACAAATGGAAAATTGCTGACGTTTAAAAACAAACCTCATTCTACGAAAGCCTCTGTTTGGGCCATCGCCTCTGGAAAAGGCGGAGTTGGCAAAAGTTTTATAGCAAGTAGTCTCGCTTTGTCTTTAACAAGAATGGGCTACAGTGTAACTGTCATTGATCTTGATATTTCTGGTGGCAATACTCACACTTGCCTTGGTGTACAACCAAAAAACAAAAGTCTACGTCAATTCTTAAGTGGTGAAGTGAGCGAGCTTAAGGAGCTTTTGCTCTCAAGTCCTTTTCCAAAATTAGACTTGATTCAAGGTCTTTGGGATAATTGGCAAACAACGGAGCTTTCCCCAGATCAATCTACTAAACTTTTTGAAGCTGCTAAAAACTTACCCTGTGATATTGTAATTTTTGATTTAGGTTCTGGCCATAATCCAGGACAGCTTGAACTTTTAAAATTAGTTGATGAAAGAATTTTTGTCTGCACACCAGAACCAACAAGTATTGAAAAAAACTATCGCCTAATTGAGGCTTATTTACTTCATGGCTTATTTTATGGGTCTTCTTCTGAAGATCAAAAAAAGTGTCTCGCGGATTTACAAAACCACCGC
>CAYMKD010000395.1:0-2459 GCA_964390435.1 uncultured Pseudobdellovibrionaceae bacterium
ACAATTAAAATTAAGCTCCTTGAGGAACTCCATTCTCATCTGTGAAAGCATCTTTTGTATTAGGTCGTGGAGCTGAGTTATAATTATCAATATCTTGTTTGATCATAATAAGTATTCTTAATTGTTCTAGGTAATCTTTATATGAAATGGCATTAATTGAATTATTATTAGAACCAAACGCCATGATGGCAATACTACCACTAGTAAAACCAAGTATTGCATATAAAGATGTAAGAAAAATAGACTCTCCAGCAATGATGCCAAAAGAAAGCCCAGCACCAAGAAATCCTCCAGCGGCTGCAGAACCCATCCAGATAATTTGGCGAAGTGCTTTTTGTCTACTTTCAAAGTCCAATAACTGTTTCTCAGTAAAACTCACTAGTTTTGAACACTCATTTTCAACATCTTGACTTAATAACTCATACTTTGAAGACATCTCTTTTAAATTAGACATCTCTTTGTCTGAGCAAAGCAAAAAACTATGTGTCTTGTTAGCAACTGTTTTTACAAGAGTTGTCTTGTTTTGAGGGACTGTGTTTACAATAACAACATTCTCATTAATAGCAAAACTTGTGTGCGCTACGAGTAGAGTTGAGCAAAAAACTAGCATGGTTCGTTTCATAAAATTCTCCTATTTCATATTTTTTGAACTCATGGGGCCACCCCATAAATTCATTTAAATTATTATTCTTAGATGAAATGAGAAGCAGAGATCATGCCAAGTTTTTTTAGCATGAGCTTCAATTCAATTCAATTAGATTAGATTAGAGAAAATGGCAGTGCCCTAAATGGGCACTTATGAATAAAACTTACGCTGGGTTTTAGCCATGTTTCTTAAAGGATTGGTCGGTTTAAACCTGACTCCATTTTGAGCAGCATAAATTTCTAGATGATCTACAATATACTCACTACCTAATGAGTCCGCATATTTTAATAGACCACCACGAAACGGCGGAAATCCCGTACCCATAATCATGGCAAGATCTACCTCTTGAGGAGTTTCAACTATTTTCTCTTCAAGAAGTGCTAATGCACACTCATTAATCATCATAAAGATGCCACGCTCAATACACTCTTTATTTGTGAGTTTATCTTTTGGTGAACCTAAACCAAGCTCAGCATAAACACTTTGATCAACATCAAGACGCTTTCCGCTTGAATCATATTTATAAAAACCTTTTAGATTCTTTTTACCAAGTCTTGAGGTTTTCTCTAATTTCTCCATCACCGGAGCAATTTCAATGCGAGCACCAAAGGCTTTTTTAAAGATTTTTAAAACCTTTAAACAAACATCAAGCCCTACTTCGTCCATTAAAGCAAAAGGTCCCATAGGCATACCAAACTCTTTAACATAAGCTTTATCAACAGTCTCAATGCTCATACCATCATTGAGTAAGAAAGCAGCTTCTGCCATATATGGTAATAAAAGACGATTTACTAAAAAGCCTGGTGCATCTTTAACCACCACAGGCATCTTACCCATTTTTTTAGCAAGTGCGAAAACCGTGGCAATGGTTTCATCACTTGATTGATTACCTCTGATGACTTCAACTAAAGGCATTTTAGGAACGGGATTAAAAAAGTGCATACCTGCAAAGTACTGTGGATTTGGGTGCCCGGCTGCCATTTCATTTACACTTAAAGACGAAGTATTCGTCACAATGATTGCATCTGGCTTACAGTTCTTAGCAGTCTCTGCAATGACTTTCTTTTTTATTTCGATATCTTCTACAATTGCTTCAATCACTAAATCTACATTGCCAAAGCCTGAGAAATCTGTGGTCCCAGTAACAAGTGAGAGTTTCTGCCCAAATTGATATTTATCAATGCTTCTTCTGTTTAATAATTTTTGCCATAAATCTCTTGCTGCTTTTAATCCTTTACCAATAGCATCAAAATTAATATCTTTCATACGAACTTCAATGCCTTTATCAGCAGCAACATAGGCAATGCCGCCCCCCATAGTCCCCGCTCCTAATATAGCGATCTTTTTTACCGGCTTAGCTTTTACATCTCCAGTAACACCTGTTTGTTTTTTTACCATCTCAGTGAGGTAATAAACATTAATCAGGTTTTTATGAACTTCAGTCATAGCAACATCACAAAAACCCTCTCGCTCAATTTGCATGGCTTGTCTGCGATTAGATTCACTGTAGGTTTTTTTAATCACTTCAAGAGCTTTAAGTGGTGCTGGGTAATGGCCATGAGATTGTTTAAGAACGGTTTTTTTAGCTTGCGCAAAAACCACACCTCGGCCGAGTGCCGACTCTAAAAAACTATTCACAGCTCCATGAGGCTTAAATTTTTTACGACGTTTTTTCCCACCTGACTCGATGGCCTCTTTAGCCATTTTAATTGCTTCATCAAACAAAATAGCTTGGTGAACAGCTTTATCTACAAGGCCAATTTTAGCAGCTTTTCTTGAATCAACTAACTTGCCCGCTAAAATAATATCTAAA
>CAYMKD010000396.1:0-2458 GCA_964390435.1 uncultured Pseudobdellovibrionaceae bacterium
AATGGTCAACTTTTCGAAGGTTGTATGAAAACGGGCACAGGTAATGTAGATGTGAAATATAATATATATGATGGTTTTAGTGAGGCTGAATTTAACAGATGGTTTACCTATGAAGGCAAACAGGTGTTTCATGCTTTCTTAGAGGACTCTCACGGAGCTATTGTTATTGTTTTAGATGAAGTATTGAATCTTGGTGATGGTGGTGGAGCCGTAGCAGCTAGTGGATCTATTTGGTTTAAAAACTTTGCAATTACTAAAGCTCCAGAGTCGCCAACAAAGTGTTGGTTTGTGTATCCAGCAAAAGGGACTAGTTCAACACCATATGATTGTCGTACGTTCTTAGTGGATGGCAAAGTAGTTACAAACTCAGCGTTATATCCACAAAATGGTTATGTGAAGTTGGGAACATTTAAAGATTTAGATAGATTGAAAGCATTTAATCAATAAGAGGAAAGGTTTAAGACAGGAGTTAGCCATGGGAAATAAAAACAGTAACAAAAAAGCTTTGTTGCAGATGTACTCGGCTCTTTTTATGACAGTACTAATTACAGTGGCATGTGGCAGTAACAATGATGATCAAGCTGTTGTTGTTGCACCTCCGCCGCCAGCTCCAGGAGTTGTTAATCCTGCTGGGCCAAATTGCACGGGGTGCTTTGTAGGGGCTGATTTACTCTTGCAAGCTAAAAGCCATACACCTGATAACTTAATTCAAATGGATATTAGTTTTTTAGGTGATCCAACAAAGTATGTATCTAATTTTGTGCCATGGACTCATCCTAAAGCACCTATTTATTATAATGGTCCTATTGCAGCAAGTGGACAGCTTACAATGGGTAACTTGCCAGTATATGGTTGTGGAGCTCCTTACACAGTTCCATCTGGGACTTATAATATCCAAACTCTTCAGGGTGGATCTTATGCTCTTCAAACTATAAGCCCAGGGGCTTATGGCAGTGTGATGTTTAGTGGGTTGAAGCTTCAGGCAATCCCTCAAACTGGAAACAATGTTACTATAAATTTTCACCTAGAGAAGGGGATCTTTTATAACCCTAATACAGTGGCTCGTGACCAGGTAAATAGTCTCTTTGTTTACATGGTTATTGAGAGTATTAACAGCACTCCATGTAATAATACCTACTTCACCCTTGCCAACTAAAGGTGCCAGGCACCTTTTCCTTAAGCGGGGTGTTAAGTTAAAATAACGCTCTGTTTATCTAAGGGTATCTTTCTTAAGCCCATATGCTTGCGTTTATGGTTCAAACTCGTTTTAATAGGGCCATGTTACCTCTATGGATTGAATTTTTTGAAGATTTACAAAACATCCGAGGGCGTTCTTTAAATACTGTAATGGCTTATCGCCGTGACCTTGAGCTTTATGTTGAATACAAAAAAGAAAATCGACAGCTAACGGGTTTTTATGAATTTATGAAAAAGCGAAAGCTCTCCACTCGTTCACAAGCAAGAGTGATTAGCAGCCTTCGAACCTACTTTAGATTTTGTGAAAGTAGGGGGCACAAAGCACCAGAGCTACGTGACCTTAAGTTACCAAAAGTTAAGAATGCTCTTCCTAAAGCTTTAAGTAAGCTGCTTGAAGCGGCCACAGCTGAAGATGTTCACAGAACTGAGCGCAATCAACTGACCTTAATGCTTCTCTATGGCCTAGGCTGCAGGGTGAGTGAGTTAATAGGTATTAATTTATCAGATTACTCAGAAACTGATAGTTGGTTAAAACTAAAAGGCAAAGGGGGCAAAGAGCGTCTAGTGCCTTTAACAGATAAGCTAAGAAATGAACTTAATTTGTACTTAGAAAACACTCGTGAGTCTCTTTTAAAAGAAAAAACTCAATCTATTTTAATTAATGATCGTGGTCACAGACCATCAAGGGTAGATATTTGGCGTTGGCTTTCTGCTTGGTCTGCAAAAGCTGGTTTTGAAGAGCCCATTAGCCCGCATCAATTTAGGCATGGTTGTGCCACAGCACTTTTAGAATCAGGAGCTGATCTTAGATCCATTCAGATGTTACTTGGACACTCAAGTATTCAGACAACTCAGATTTACACATCTATGAGTGCTGGTCATTTGCAAGATACAATCGACCAGCATCATCCTCTTTCAAAAGATAACTAGGGATTGCTCTCCGTGCATTGCTTTAAGTACACATTTAAAAAGTAAAAAAAGACCCACATTTTTTCAATGTGGGTCATTTTAAAAGATCTCTTTAAAAACTATCTTTTATTTAAAGCTTGGCTTGCGGTTTCCCTAATTTGGAATAGTGAGTTAATATAATTACGAATTATAGAGTTTGATTCGCTTGAATATTTAGGACATTGAGCTCCTTCTATCCAATGACACTGATCTATGAGTGACCGTGAGAGTGCTACAGCTTTATTTAAAATTTTATATAGGCGTTCTGATTGGAGTCTAATATTTAAAAGTTGAATTTTTGAATTATTTATTT
>CAYMKD010000397.1:0-2452 GCA_964390435.1 uncultured Pseudobdellovibrionaceae bacterium
CTCTGTACTAAAAACTTCGTTGATTATTCTTTTAGCATCACTTTGTTTCATAAAATTATTTACCTTTAAAGTATTCTGAGAGGATTATTTCTTTTTTGGCAGAAACATTCATATTTATACCATTATCTGAATCTTCCAAAAATTCTGATGGAAGAGTGGTTTTTAAAATACCCAAAATTTTGATTGGATTATTAATAATCTCAATATTTTGAGATAGTTCCTGATAAATTTTCTGAGTTACTTTTTTAGGAATACCTCCGCTATTGAGCTCAACGATAACTCTTCGGACATATTCTTCGTCATCCTCAGTAAACTTTTCATAGTTTTTTACTTGTTTGGCATTTAAGATTTTAAAAAGTCTAGCGGCATTATCCCTGCTTCCTCTTTTGGTTGAAAATTCATTCTCTTCATAATCTTCTACTTGATTTAACATGGAAAGATTTTTTTCAAGCAATTGGTAGAACAATCCATCAATTGTCACTTTCTTTTCACCAACATTCGCATGCAGTGTTTTTGCTGCTTCAATAAAGTCTATTTCACGCGCATCTGTAGAAGCTGAATTTTCGACAATAAAGAATTTTTGAATTTTCCCTTTTCTAAAGTATGTTAAAAGTTCTGTTTTAGAATTTTGTGCTTTTCTTGCAGTACGAGCTTTTTTTGGGAGTCTTTTGATTTTTGCAAAAAGCTTAGGATCATTATCTCTAATATCTCTGATCTCTTGTAAGTAACCCAAGTCGCTTTCTTCATTTTGATCTTCTCCCTCAATCATTTCTTTTGAAAGCATTCGGCTGAACAAACTGTGACCCTCTGGAACTTCATCGTCTGTGAGAAGCTTAGCGTCAGCACCAAGTAAAGTAATAAATGCTTGAATTTTTGCTTCAGCTAGTTCTTTTAATTTAATTTGTTCATTGGATTGTTCAGTAGGGAACAAAGTGTAGGTAAAAATTTCTTTGTGCTTAGTATCAACTCTGTTTATACGTCCCACCCTCTGCATAATTTTGGTTGGATTCCAAGGAATGTCGTAATTAATTACTACATTGGCTTGATGAAGATTAGCACCCTCAGATAAGACATCTGTAGTAATCAAAACCTTGTAGTCATTTTTTATAACCCTGGAATTAGCATCAAAATTTTCCATCACAATTTCTCGCTCAGCAAGAGAGCTTCCTCCGGAAAAATAAACAATTTGTTCTGGGAAAATATCTTGAAGATTCTTCAACAAATATTCTGCTGTTTCTTTTGATTCTGTAAAAATAATAGATTTTCCATTTTTTACTGGTTCTTCCAAAGACAACTTTTCTTTAAAAGCTAAAATTTTAGGATCCCTTGAGATATTAGCCCAAAGTTTCTTGATATTTCTTAGAATTTCTAAATCCTCTTGTAAATTCTTTATAAATTTTTCAGTAAAATCTTTTGTTTCAAATTTTTCAGCCTTATTATCTTCTACGAGTTTATCAATCGCTTCTAAATTCCCCTCATCTAAGTAGTCAAATATTTTTTGTATATGACTCCTGCTCACATAAACATTTCCATCTTCATAAGTTTCAATAAATCTTTCGTAAGATGAAATAAATCGATCAATTGTTTTATTAAATGCGTAGAAGCTACTTTCTAGTCTTTTTATCAACAGCATTTTCATGAATTTCATCATGTTTTTCTGTTGATGTTTTTCTTGGTTAGTAATTCCCTTGTAATATAAAAGTGGGGTGTAGCGAGAGTACTTAAAATCATTGGTGATTATTTTTAAAGTTTCAAAAAATACAGTGTCTTCTTCTTTGCTAAATTCATAAAAAATTGGTGCCGGGTCAGCAATTTTGGGGAAACTCATTTTTTGATTTTGCAGATCATCTCCATAATACTTAACGATCTCAGTTCTAGTTCTTCTGACCATTAAATATTTAAGAACTTTTTCTCTAATCAATCTAGAATTTTCTTTTGTAACATCAATGTATGTTTGTTTGTCTTTTTTTCGATCTAGATCTTTAAGTTTTTTATCTAAGACCTTAAAAAAACCTTCTAAGTTTGGTAAGTTAGGAATTGTACTTTGTTTTGATCTCTGGAATAGTTTAATTTGAGAGAGTAGGTCCTTGGGTGAGTTATTATATGGAGTGGCCGTGACAAGTATGACTTTTTTCCCTCGGCATATTTGGGCAAGCTTTGCATAAGTCTCAGTTTCTTCTGTACGGAATCGATGTGATTCATCGATTAAAACTATGTCGTAGTCTTTATGCAGTTCCTTATCAATAATTTTATCCAGCATTCCAATTGATTCACATCTGTAGTCTTTAGATCTAAAACCGAAGTTTTTAAAAGAATTTTTCCAGCTACCTTCATTATTTTCATCAATCAAGTGAGGAGGGGCTAATACCAAAATTCTCCCAGCTAACTCTTGGCAAAGCATAGTACCCATATATGTCTTTCCAAGACCAACGACGTCAGACAAAAACACACC
>CAYMKD010000398.1:0-2448 GCA_964390435.1 uncultured Pseudobdellovibrionaceae bacterium
AGCTCAAACATAACGTTTTGCACTTGCTTGCATAAGCAAGCTGCGTGGCCCAAGCCGAACTCGCATTTCTTTAAGGGAGTAGAAGTAAAAAACTAAATACAAAGAGCTATTACGTATTTTTATAAAAACTTTTATGTAACTGATCTAGTAGTCCACTTTTTCGCGTATAATAGTCACTCTTAATCAATGGCTCTAAGTAATTTATTGTGGCTATACGTAATTCTTTTTGTACATTTTGGGGGAAACCCGAAATATGCACTCTATTTTTTTGCTTAAGAGTTTCAAAAATATTTTTTTCTGCTGTAGAGAAGTATTTAAGACTCCAATTAGAAACATTTTTAATACTTTCTTGCACAATTTTTTGTAAGTCTTTAGGAAGTTGCAAATAAGCTTTTTGATTAATTAACACTTCTAAGTTGCAAGTTGGCTCATGCCAACTTGGAGAATAAAAATATTTTGCAATATTGTGAAGTCCCATGACAATGTCACCCTGTAATGTAGCTACTTCAGCAGCCGCAATATCACCAGCAGCAAATTTTTCTGCAACCTGGTTTGAGTCTAGATAAACTACATTACCACCCATTTTGCTTAGAATTTTTGCGCCCATGCCAAGCATTCTAATTTTGCGATATTTGTAAGAGGAAATGTCTGTAATCTCATCCATATGCCACTCGCCAAGGCCATCCCCTAAATTTCCAGCTGACACCGGGATGATTCCATAGTCAGCAGCAAGACGTTGCCAAATTTGCTTTCCACCTTGATTTTCAAGCCAATTATTAAACTGAGCCGTATTAAAAGCGAGAGGAATAGATGTGAATATTTCAAATATTGGATTAATATAGCTCTCTAGAGCCGGGGAGGAATGCATCATCTCGTATTCACCACTTTGCACTAACTCAAAAGCGGGACGATATGAGGCCTGCTCTGAAGCAGATAAAACTTCTATATTTATTTGCCCTCTACTTAATTTTTGAATTTCTAGGGCTAACATTTCAGACATTTTTGGCAAAATTGGGACATCATTTCGCCATGCTGTGAGCATTTTCCATTGATGTGTTTTATTAGAAATAATATGAACTGTTTTAGCTGCAACACCACCTAATAACCCTCCAACGACAAAGGGCGTTGTTTGCTGGGCTATATTTTTAATAAACTCACGTCTTTTCATGTATCACCAATATTATACATCAATTTACTGCAGAGATAGATCTTCTCCATTGACCTTGACCTCAGTCCTGTCCTTGTAGTTTAAAACTAAGATGTGATCTTTGTAATATACGGCATCTAAAATAGTGGCTTTGTCACCATCTAAAACTAACTTATCTCCAGGTCGATATGGCGCATCTGGATGACTACTAATAATGAAAACTGTTAGCTGACCTTCTAATCTATAATTAGCAGTTTCACAGGCCCTAAAGCGTAATACCGCCCACTCATCTGTTACAGAAACCTTCTTATTAGTTAATTCCTTATAAGCCCTAGGTATTTTTTCTTTTAAGCTTTTCAGGTTATTTGTTACATAGGCCCAAAAATGTAAACTGGTTTTATTGGCAGAAAAATCTCTACCAAAAGTTGAAAGATCAAACAAAACTATATCTGGATCAAAAAAATTCTCATGTAACTTCATGTTAAAATCATTTTTTTAAGTAATCCTTGGCCTAATATTGTAACCAAAATATAAATGCGATCTGAATTTCCGCGATTAACTGCGCCATGCTTTTTTCCAGGGTTTACAAACCAAATCTCACCCTCTTTCATGTTTATTTTTTCAAGCAGCTGAGATTGTGAGTTCCACGCAAAACTGATCGCCTTTTCATTAGTAAAAATTGGAATGTTCAATCGAATTCCATGCTTGGTATCAAAATCAAAATGACTTCCCCAGAAGCCACCAGGACGCAAACAAGAAATTGTAATTTTCGCAGCCTCACCAAGACTTTGGCAAAACTTAACTATTTCTGAGTCTTTTGCCCAAGAGTGAACTTCATTAAAGTTAATGTCATAAAATCTATAATCATATTGTTTTTTTATTGATCTGAAGGGCAAGTAAGAACTAATCGATCCGGCCATGGTACCTTGATATCTGTAATCCTGCCCATTATTATAACTTAAGTCGACTCCATAAGAGTGAGTTAGATTTCTAAATAGATTATTCTCTTTGCAATAACTCTCAAGTAGCAAATAGTCTTTTTGAAGTGCTTTGATATCTACTGGAATCTGAAGTTTTGCAAAGCAGGGCAATCTATTTCTATTGAATATGGCTCTGCGATCTTGCGTTTGTAATAAAAGTGACATTTAATATTAATTAAAACTCTTAATAGAGCGGGAGTCCATATGAATTTTTTTAGAGCTGATATGAAAAAATTAAGGTGGAGCCAACTCATTTTAAGCATTTTATTTTTTCTTGTAATTCTAGATAGTTTGTTCTTTCAACCAGCCAGCTTATCTTGG
>CAYMKD010000399.1:0-2447 GCA_964390435.1 uncultured Pseudobdellovibrionaceae bacterium
AAATAAAAATTAATGGGGGTTGCCGATCATACAGTGGTAAATTATTTGAAATCAGTGTTTTTGATCAAAGCACAGAGTTTGCTCGGAAGTTGCCAATCGATGTTTTAAAAGTGGTTTTTGGTCATTTAGGCTATAGGGATTTAGTTTCCTTATCCACAACTAGTAAATATTGGGCAGAAGAGACGGTTAAATTTAAAGAAGCCTCGTTACTTAAGTCATTTTTGCCTTTAGTGGCTGAAAAGATCGGTCAAGTAAAGATTCCCTGTATAAATGAAAATAAGGATCAACTTCTTCAAGTTGCTGAAAATATTGATTTTTCACAGGCGGAAAATTTTACGGATCTGAAAAACTTGGTTTTAGCTGTTCGCTTTAAGGTTATAAAAATCCTATCACAACTGTCTATTGGCAATAAATGGTCCTTTGCTTCTAATAATAAATTTGCTTTTGCTCTGATAAAAAAACCAAAATTATTTGATAGAGTATTTCTTTTAGGCGAGGTGTATAACTGGTTCATAGCGGGAAATAAAAAATTGTCAACCTCCGAGTATTGTGAGACCCCCTTCTCTATAGAAACTTTTTGTAAATTGGATGCACTTGATGTGGCTTTAAATTGTATGGGAATCATCTGGGATGAAGTGAAGAAAATAGAGAAGAACTGCAATGACGCTTTGACTACACAAGCGAAAAGAGCTTACTACAGATCTTTGCAACACGTTGTGAAACCATTATTGAAAACTGAAAATTTTAATAAAGTGGTTGATTTAGCAAATACAAGAGCAGATGAATCTGTAAAAATAGAAATTGTTGAGATGTGTATGGGACTCGGAAAAATTGATGAGGGATATGCACTTGCAAAGTCGCTAAAGATTGAAGTTGCAAAAGATTATCATAGCCTAAAACCGATTATGCAAATGGTTAAGGGTGGGAAGTTTAAGGAAGCTATGGAGCTTGAGAGCAGCGCGAGTAAAGATCTGTTTCACCTTGCAGACCAAATTATTGCTGAGGGGATGGGATATGCTTGTGATAATCTTATTCAAGAGGCTAAATTTGATGAGGTAAAAATGTTGGTCGAGTTGTCAGGAATCAATCTCGATCACGATACTGTACACAATATCTACGAGAAACTCGCCATCGAACTTATAAAATGGGATCGGTTCAAAGATGCGGTTGAATATGCAAAGTTGCTTAAAGGAGATGGTCCTTATCTAAGTATGGTTATTCGTGCACTTTGCGAAAAAGCCCGATTTCATGAAGCGAAAGAAATCAATAAAGATGGTTATTGGTTGAGTTGTAGTAGATCAATTTTAATAAAGCTTCATGAGATTGTAAATTTTTGCGATATTGATGAGGCTGTTAATAAAATTAAAGTGTCAGAACGTGGTATTGTAGGATTGTATATGGTTAGAAAATTATTAGATGCTGGCAAGATCGATAAGGCTCTTGAGATTGCCGAATCGGCATACCAGGGTACCGAGGGTGAGCTTGAGCTTCTGAAAATGTTCTCTGAATACAACTCTCGTAAATTTTGAAGACAGACTATTAATCATATGATGTGATATTATATTCATTTCAATGTGATAAATTGAGGTCTATTTTGCCTTTCAAGCTTAAGTCTATTAATCTAGAAAATATCCATCAAGCAACAGTTGTTTCATCCGCATCTAATGTAAGCTGCAGCTATGGTAGGCGGTTTACAGTTGCCCTGGGAGATGATTCAAAAGATGTTGTATTGAACGATCTGTTTGAAAGAGCAAAAAAACTCCAGAAAAGTGCCTCAACTGCAAGAGAGCTATATGAAGTTCATCAGTTTATTGAGAAATTAAAAGCAGCTGAAGTTGTGGCGGCTAAAACATATAAAGACCGGGGCTGTATCTACAAAATCCGGACATGGTTCCATCGTTTGTTTGGTGCAGCATTTTTAGGCTCACATCTGGATCGCTTGCAGCAATTAGTAAAAAAAGTTCATTCCAAGCAAGACGCACATATTGAGGCGTTCAAAACCTTCTTTCAGCAAAATCAACCGAATTTTAAGTCGTTTACGAATAAGAGTTTTGAATTTCAGCTGGATGGGCAAATTTACGTGATCAAGGGGGGAGTAGGTGATACGCTTATTGTTCAGGAAAGCGGTTCAGATCTGATCACGATCGGTTTAAATGCTCAAAACGAGTGCATTCTTCAATTGGATGATTCTTCTCCCAAAATAGCTATCTTGCTCAATGAAATTTTAAATGAAGCTGATCTTCGCATGCTCAAGGAACAAGAGTTTCTGAATTCCCTCACGCTTATTAGGTCTGTCGCTTCTAAGATTGGAGCCATAAGCCTTGATTTTGAAGGTAAAAAATATGTTGTTTCCAATAATGAAAATTTAACCTCAATTCAAAAGGAAATTCCAAGCAGTGGCTATTTTTCCATGCTCTTTCAATCCAGTACGAGAGTTGTTTTTGAAT
>CAYMKD010000400.1:0-2443 GCA_964390435.1 uncultured Pseudobdellovibrionaceae bacterium
GTTGAATCTCCAATATACTGCACGTTATTGGCAAAAGTAATACATTCGATTGTCGAAATCGATTGTCCATACGTATTTCTGATAAAATGCATGACCTAAGAGTCCATGAATTCTAACCCCACCAAAATCATTAAATCTCCCGATTGGTTCATGGGAAATTAAGTGCCCTGCTTGTGATAAATTACCCAATGAAATGACTGCATGTGGATCAAAAATACCCTCTTTTGGATATTCATAGCCCCACTCCGTTAAGTCTTCATCGGCAATAATAATTGCAGATTGCCTCAAATCTGAAGTTAAATGAACTAATCCAGTATCTATGAAAAAGTTCAACTCTGTTTGCCCGCCAAAACCACCTCGGGCGAACATATAATGATTTCCCCACATATAAAAAGGCATCTTTTCACATTGACGGCTTACAGGTTTTTGTATCTTGTGGGCACTTTTTGGTGAGAAGGTAAACTGTTGTGCGGGATAATCTATCGTCACGAGAAAATTCTGTAAAAAGTTAGTGCCAAATATGGGGCTGACTTCATCATTTAATGTACTAATTGTTTCTACAGGAATATTCTTTATCTTAATCGCCCCCACACTAAACTCTTTCGCAATCCCGAAGCAGACTTGAGTTTCATTCCCACCCTGTGAACCCTTTGTACAAACAGGTGTGGCAATTCCCAAGCGTTTTGCCAGTGCAGGAGTCATATGCAAGAAAGTGCCTCCTGTATCTAAGCGTGCAACACCATTCCACTTCCCCAATGTCCCCTTTATCTGCGCGTCTACTCCTGGAAAATAAGGAGTTAAGCCTATCTCATTATCAGCAAAAGGGATCACTGTCGTAGAGTTGATTTCCACGGACAGAGGATTCATCTCTTGTAATTGCGCAGAAACTCTATACCAATCACTATTAAGCCCATTTAGTTTCAAAAATTCCACAATCTTAGAAAACTCACGTAAATGTGCATAGGACTCAATCACTTCATCAAAAAGTTCCTTATATCGAGGATAACTAGCATCTAGGTATTTAAACTGAGCCAATGCTTCTCGGTAATTTCCCTTCACATGATGTACGAGGGTTAAAAGGTGGCGAGCTTCACTGACATAGTTTTTCTCGGTAAGCATAATCTCGGCTTTTTCTTTGGCTTCTTCAATGTTGCCTGCTTGCCATGCCGCCCACGCCTTACAAGAGTGATCACAGTATGAATGGCCAATGCTAGCAAAACCTAAATTTATTGCTAAGAATACAAATGCAAATAACTTAATCACTTTCCCCCCTCGGTTTTTTCTAATTTTTTATTCTTACCTCTATAGTTGGTTTTATGCTCTTAGTCGACGACTAAAATCTGTCCAACTTATATATGGGGCTAGAAGGCAGTCATGTCACCGCATTGCTTCTTCCACGTATAAATGGTGCGATCATTAATACCAAGTTCTCTAGCTAAATTGAAAAAATAATTAATATCCATTGTTTCCTTTCGAAAGAACTAACTAATTTTTTCAAGTAAAATTAATATTTAGAGTTTATTCGCTTTTTTGTCTTGGAAAGGATAGGTCACAATGCTAACCCTGCGGATATTTAGCTGGCATAAAAGGAGAATTAAATGAAAATTCTAATTATGGTAATTGCGCTTTGGACGAATGCAGTTTTTGCTGAACAACTTGTTCCTGGAGAACTCATATATGAATGCGGTTACGGGCCAAGCGATGACACATGGATTAATTTGTATAAAGCGGACAATTCACTATTGATTCAGGAGCAAACCCACTTCATCGCAGAAATTGACTTCTGGAGTGACGAGTTTGCAGGTCATAAAAACGGAAAATTTGAGCTCTTAAAGCCTCAAGAGGATTCCTTTGGTAGAAGAGTACTGGCTCTCGATGGTTACAGTGAAAGATTTGAGAGCTTTAGCATATACATAGTAAATCAGGAGGGAGCAGCTTACTTTAAATTTCATGACCAAGAGAAAAACTTCCGTCGTTACCTTGATTGCAAAAGTATATGAGTACACCTTTTTTAAGGAAAAAATGAGGACATATCTTTATTTTGATTTATTTGTCATAGGATAATGATTAAAGATTAATTCTTTGTAAGCATCAGCTTCGTTAATAATCTGTGCGATTTGCTCGGCACTAAATTTTAACTTCTGCATAAAATCTCCACTTTCTAGTGGTTTTACAACCCATTGTGTTGGAAGTATCAAACTCCTTAGGCTTTGAGGATACGGTCAACCCCTTGCGCGCAAAGTCGAACCCTAGTGCCGCTATCTATCCATAGATATGGCTCAAGATTTTTTAGTGAGTCTATCTATCAGTTCTTTGTTCTTCATCTTTTTTGCCGCTTTCAGTGGGTTGAGACAGTCAAGGCATGACTCCAGCGTGTGATCTGCACCATTTTCCAATAAAAAAAGCGCCACATCGGTATGTCCATTTAGAATTGCTGCCACCA
>CAYMKD010000401.1:0-2439 GCA_964390435.1 uncultured Pseudobdellovibrionaceae bacterium
GCTCACTTTGCTATTCAATACTGCTCAGTTCCAGTGGCTAGTCTAGAAGACCCAACGGACTTTGATGCAAGTAAAATATTGCCAGGGGTGAGTTTAAGTTAAATGGTACGAAATTTATTTTATTTATTTTTATTCGCATTTGTCGCGGTGGTTGCCTTTATTGCCTATGCTGGTTACGGATTTTTGCATCCAAAATTTTCGGGTGAAGCTCAAGAAATTATATATGAAGTAAACCCTGGGGATTATTGGAAAAACATTTCAGAGAAGTTAGTAGATTTAAAAATGATTTCAAGACCCTTAAGCTTTCGCATTTATTCGCGTATTACTGGTGCCACTCCTAAGGTGGGAGAGTATTTGCTAAATACACAAATGCGGCCTGGTGAAATTATTGCTATACTTAGTTCTGGTAAAAGTATTGCAAAGAGCTTCACGGTAAGTGAGGGCTTAAATATGTATGAGATAGCAGACTTATTTCAAGCTCAGGGTTTTGGTTCCAAAGAAGAGTTTTTAAAGTTATGTAAGAACCAAACCCTTATAAAGCATTTATTAGGCGTTCCTTTAGAAAGTTTAGAGGGTTATTTATTTCCAGAAACTTACAGTTTAACAAAATATTCTACTGCTAAAACACTGATCACTCAGATGGTTAAAAGATTTTTACAGGTTTATGATGAGGTTAACCAAGAGGTAGATCTCGCTGGATGGAGTCGTCATCAAATAGTTATCTTAGCAAGTATAATTGAAAAAGAAACGGGAGCTCCTATCGAGAGACCTATTATTTCCTCCGTATTTCATAATCGTTTACAGAAAAAAATGCTTCTACAAACAGACCCAACAGTTCTCTATGGTGTTCTTGATAAAACAGGAAAGATGAAAAAAAATATTACAAGATTAGATCTAAAAACTCCTTCAAGATATAATACTTATGCAAAATCTGGTTTGCCGTTTGGCCCCATTGCAAATCCGGGTAGGGAGGCTTTGTTAGCAGCATTGCAGCCAGAAGACTCTCCTTATTTATTTTTTGTAAGTCAAAATGATGGCACTCATATTTTTTCTGAAACTTATGAAAGTCATAATCAAGCGGTCAAAAAATATCAGCTTGACCCTAAGGCCCGCAGGGGAAAGTCCTGGCGTGATCTTAATAAAAAAAACCAGAAAAACTAATTACTGAGCGGGAATAACCTGAGGAGCCATTCGCTCAAACAATTTAGTTTCTTGATTGAAGTGAAAAATGGAAAGACGTGCTGCCATATTTTCATCAAATGTTGGAGCTAAAATTTCCGGAACACTATCATTATTTAAGTCTGCCAAAGCTAGATTTGTCGATTGGCCACTTAGGCTGAAGTAGGCATCATTTTTACCATCAAGAGATATCTTTTGCACTCGTTCTAGTAGGCTTTCGGCGCTGAGCTTGTAAATTTCTAAATATATTTTATCTGAAGATTTAATTTTAACAATTTTATATATTTGGCTTGAATCAAATAAGGAGCTTTGTAGTGAACCTAAAATAGATCTTTGCTCAGTACGTAGGAAGCTTCTTAGGCTCTCTCTCCACGCAGGAATAAGTGCAAAACTACTCACAAGTAGTAGAGTAATAATAAGAGAGCTAAAAAGCCAAAGATCTTTTCTCGACATAGAAGCTTAATTTTGCCATATACTATGCTTATGACCAAAGAAGAATTTTACAAACTATTAGAAAGTCGTCGTTCTATCAGAAAGTACAAGCGCCAAAGTGTTCCGAAAGAAGTGATTGAACGCATCATTATGGCCGGAATGCACGCACCTTCTGGCAAAAATCGTCAGAATTGGCGTTTTTATGTTGTACAAGGTAAGAAGCGTGATGAGTACCTTAAGTATTCTCAAAAATCATGGCTTGGAATTAAAGACATTTTAAAAGCTAAGCTTAAACCCTCACTGTACGAATTTACCGAAAGATTTTTTTTCACTTTAGGGGATGCGCCAGTTCTTATTTTTAACTATTCAATCAATACCCCAGAGGAACGATATCACACGAGTATAGGTAGCGTGTACATGGCAGTAGAAAATATGAATCTAGCTTGTATTGTTGAGGGGCTTGGCTGTTGCACTATGGGAGCGCCACTTGAAATCCGTTCCGAAGTAGATCAGTTTCTTGGCGTTACTGAATTGCCTGAATATAAGGCAGGACAAATGGAGTTGTTATGCGGCTTAACTCTTGGCTACCCAGATCATGAGCCCCCAAAGGCACCAAGACAAACTGCAGACCGAATTGTTTGGCTAGAGTAGAGTTGATAGAAAAGCTATTGAGTTTTTTCTAAAAAGAAATTTATTTAAGCACAATAAAGCTGATTTGACGACCTGCTTTTTCTCTGTCTCGTCGGTGCGAACAAAATTCCAGATTGGTTTTAGTATCCATAAAAAGAGATCTAAAGTTGTGCAAGTCATAGCCAAGCTCTAAAGCTT
>CAYMKD010000402.1:0-2438 GCA_964390435.1 uncultured Pseudobdellovibrionaceae bacterium
AAGAGCCAGCTAATCTTTTGCGACCAAAAATTAAAGAGATAGCAGCAATTTGATTTGGCTCAGGAGCTACTCCCACCAATACATGAGTGCCCCCAATTTTTAAGGTGCCCATGTATGGAGAGAAATCATGATTTGCTGATACTGTATCTATAATTAAATCTAGCTTTCCTGTGAGGGGAATAAAGTTTTGTGGGTCTTTTGTAATAACAAAGTTTTTAGCTCCTAGTTTTTTTGCATCTTTCTCTTTGTTTGGCGAAGTGCTAAACACCGTTACTTCAGCTCCCATGGCCTTAGCAATTTTCACAGCCATATGTCCTAAACCACCAAGTCCAACAACTCCTACTTTTTTGCCTTTTTTTGTTCCGTATCTTTTTAGTGGAGAATAAGTTGTGATACCTGCGCATAATAGAGGTGCAATACGCTCAAGTTTTAAACCTTTTTTTATTTTTAAAACATATTTATCCTTAACTTTAATTTGCGACGAATACCCTCCATATGTAGGCGTTTTGCCATCTAGTTCGGTGCTATTATATGTAAAGACAGCACGTTTTTCACAAAACTGCTCTTCATGAGATTTACAGCTTGCACATTTTCCACAAGAGTCCACAAAACAACCAACACCAGCCAAGTCACCAACCTTAAAGCGTCTTACTTTTTTACCGACTTCAATTACACGTCCAACGATTTCATGTCCAGGAACACAGGGATACATTGCAGGCCCCCACTCGCTACGAGCCGTATGAATATCTGAGTGGCAAATTCCGCAATAAGCAATTTCAATCACAACATCATCAGGTCTAGTTTTTCTTCGCTCAAGTTGATATGGTTCAAGTGCTGAGGTGGCTGAGTGGGCAGCATAAGATTTAATTTTTGTCATAAATGTGACCTTTTCTTAAAATTTGTTTAAATAATATTTACTAGATAAACATGCAGATAACAATTTTAGTCTGCATTGCTCTGTGGCTAAAGATCATTTGTTAAATTTAGTTAACAATTATTAGTTCCAACTTTGTGTCTTTATAAACACTTGAAGCTATTAAAGATTTTTATTATAAATTGACTCATGCCCTACATTAAAATGTTGCAAGACTCAATAACTCCCAATCCTAAAGAGTTACTCAGCATATGGAGGCAACAGCGTTCATTTAAAGTCAGCAAAGCCCTAAGTTATAGCGGTATAATTTTAGCCGTCATCGGAACAATTGCAGATTTTTTATTAAATAGCACTCTTGCTATTCTAACTTCAGATCTTATTTTATTACTCGGCTGCTCAATTTCTCTTTTCTGGATCAGGTCCAAATCTCGTCCTAATTATTATTGGTTGCCTTTATTTTTAGGATTCTGGGTTAGCTGCTTACCTACCTTCTGGAATACAGGGGGACTAGTGAGTCCATTTTTAGGATTAGGCTTAGCGACTCTCTATATTATTGGCGTCGTTATGGATGCGAAAAATCGCTCTCTTTGGTACATGGCCTTTTCTTTTATACATGTTCCTATATTTTTGTTCATTGAGGTTTACTATCCCCTTACTGTAGCTTCTTATCCATCTCTAACTTATAGCGCGATACTTACTACAGCTGTACTTGCCGCTATTTTTGTTTGTATACATGCAATGCTAAATACTGAACGAGAGCTGTCTTTTGAGTTTTCTAAATATTTTCATAATCTCGAAAAAACTAAAGAAGATTTAAGAAGTCGCGAAAATCAATTACGTGAAGCCCAGTCTATTGCAAGCATTGGCAGCTGGGAGTGGGATTTAGAAACAAATCATATTTCTTGGTCAGACGAGTTATTTAAAACTTTTGAAACTCCTAAAGAAAATTTTAATACCAATGTGAATGTTCATCTTATGCACTTAAACCCAGAAGCCAGAAAAAAGTTTGATACGATTCTTGAGCACTCTATTAAAACGGGCCAAGATTTTGTTTTTGAATACAGTTTTCAATCTTCTAAAGGAGAAAAATTTATTTTAAACCGCGGTAGAATGCTGACGGATCAAAACGGAAAATCCATTAAAATTTTAGGTACCTCACAAGACATCACCGAGAGAAAGCTAATTGAGTTTAAACTTAGAGATGCACAAGCTGATCTTGAAAAACGCGTAGAAGAAAGAACTCTCCAATTAGCTCAAAGTTTAAAGCGTGAAAAAAGAGCCAAAAAAATTGCTGAGAACGCAAATCAAGCGAAAATGCAGTTCTTAGCAAATATGAGCCATGAGATTAGAACACCCATGAACTCTATACTAGGGTTCTCAGAACTTTTAGCAACAGCTAATCCAAATACAGATACTTCAAAAGAATATCTGTCTAGAATCATTACTAATGGCCAACAGCTTCTGCATTTGATTGATGACATTCTTGATTTATCTAAATTTGAAGCTGGGCGCATTCCTATTCAAAAAACTGATTTCTCATTAAAGCTTTTATTTGATGGGGTAA
>CAYMKD010000403.1:0-2399 GCA_964390435.1 uncultured Pseudobdellovibrionaceae bacterium
AATTCTTGTTTGCTGGCAAAGGAACAGGAGTAAGTATTTTTTTACACTTTGCTATTTTATGGGCAGTATTTTGTTTTGCTTTTGCATTTCTCATTTACCCTTTGATCGCTTTCATAACTTTTATCATTGGTATTTTAGGTATTGGATCATTCCTTGCATTTTTAGTAGTAAAATATCCACAATTATTCTTAGAATGGAAATATTTTTATGAAATTGAGAAAAGAAGATTAGGTTCGAAAGAAACAGGACTTCAAGATAATGTTATAGACGGGGAAGTCGTACAACCTATACTTGAAAATCCTAAGAAAGGAAAGAAATGAACTATTTTATTATTAACATTGATACCAGTTTTGATTATGACTTCAACTTTGTACACTATTCCATTGAAAATAATACACAATTCAAGGATTGGTGGCACTACACCCCAAGTCTTTATATAGTTGAAACTGAAATGTCTGCAAAGGATATAGCTGACTACTTGATATCAATTTTCCCCGGACTACATTTTCTGGTTCTAAAAGCAGATATAAATCAATATAGTGGTGCACTTAGTCCAAAAGCATGGGAATGGTTTAAGAATAAAACGAAAAAGGTTCTTCGCCTTAAACCAGTATCGGCAGGTAACACATCTGAGCCAGCAATTATTGCAGCAGCTTTGAAGAAGGCGCTTAAGGGTTATAATGGAGAAAATTAGTGTTGTTGTTTGGATCTTGAAACTGTTATGGTAAATGAGTTGTCATCTTGAGTAATGCTTGTAGAAAATCCTGAATTATCTAACATTAAATTAACTGTCTTCATTAGTTCATTTGATACATTTTGAATAGTCATTTCCTTTTTCCATACGAAAGAATGAACAGAAAGCATATGCACAATATCTGATAGGTTTAAGTGACTATATCTATTAAGCAAAGTATTTATGTCATGATGTCCTGTTAACTTGGCAATAATTGCCATAGATGCCCCAGACTTAACCAATTGTGTACAAACTGAATGTCTGAATATATGAGGATATACACGCTTCCTAATCCCTAATAGCTTTGCTCTTCGATTCATATCAGATAATAAAAGATTGCTAGTATCAGATATTCCAAAGATCTTGCTACCTGTATTAGGTAAAGTAAGCATTAATCCTTTTAAATACTGTGTTATCGGAGCGGCTCTATTGTCTCCATTCTTAGTATCTCTAAAATAAACATAACCATCAAAAAAATCCTGCCACTCTAAATTCAATGCTTCACCTTTTCTGCATGCTGTCTCCATCATAAGACGATATATACACTTCCATCTAAGATTCTGTTCTTCAGGGGTTATACCGTCTTTGCTAAGACGATAATCAACAATTACATTAGCTATAGAGTCCATCTCATCCCATGTCAAAGTTTCTACTTGTTCTTGTGTTTCATTAAAGTAGGTTAAGTCCTCAAACTCTTTAATTCCTAAATGTCTTGCAATGTTTTTAACAGCAGCAGTATATTTATTGATTGTTGCTTCCGATATTCCACGGGATAACTCTTGCTCTATAAATTGTAAGAAGTTTGGTCTATTAAATTCTTTATCTTCAAAGTATCTATTTAAGGTGTGAAACCTACTCTTCATTGCAGACATAGACCCAGCTTTTGACTTTAATTTTCGGTCATATTTTAACCATGATGAGTACCTCATCCAGTCTGTTTGTATTCCCAAACTACTCGCACCATTATCCATTATTTCCACATCCTCATACCTATATTGTGGATTATTTCTTGACACTTGTCAACAGGGGGTTTACAGATTATAGTGAGTTTAATAGCACTGAGATGTTTCCAAAGTGAACGTCAGGGGTTCGAGTCCCCTCACCCGCTCCGTAGGAGCGCTACACGCATGGTTGGTGCGAGTGGTGTTCACTATTATAGTTAATGTCATGGGCTATTAATTTACGCCTATGGACTTAAACACTTGTTTGATTGGTTTTATTAATGATGGTTTGCTTGGAGGTAAGACAAAATCTACCTTAAGTAAATATGAGTCTTGTATTTCCTTCTTTCATAACTACTTCAGAAGTCAGTTTCTACCCTTAACAACTGAGTCATTAACAAAAGAGAATGTAGAGAAGTTCTTTTTATATGGCATTAAGGAGCGTAAGTGGTCTCGTTTTACTCATTGGACTAACTATATAAAGCTATCAGCTTACTTTAATTGGGCTTTGAAGAAAGGAATCATACAATTTAATCCTTTAGCTGAGATACCTAAACCTAAACTACCACCAAGATTTCCTAAAGCATTACCTGAAGCAGACCTTTTAGAAGTATTAAGAGCAGTTACAAAACTACCTGCAAAATATACCTTCACTGCAATCAGAAATAAGGCATTGATTTGTACATTCATCTTTTCAGGACTTAGAAAGACAGAGTTACTAAACT
>CAYMKD010000404.1:0-2398 GCA_964390435.1 uncultured Pseudobdellovibrionaceae bacterium
CTATTCGTGATGCACTTGGCTGTTCATCAACTTTTGCTTTAAACCCAATCATCAAGTTTACAACTCTATTTGGGTTACTAGCTGCCGAGATTGCTGTTAAAATGTCTGAAGGGTCAAATATGTCTACATTACTTGCAGTTGTTTTTGGTCTTATCGGCTTAGTATTTGTATGGCGCTCATTCTACTCAATGAGAATCAAAAACTAAGGCTCGCAATAACAATTTAAATGCTAAAGAGGGGATCTGAAAAGATCCCCTCTTTTATTTTTACTTCTCAGATTTTGGTGGCAAAAAGAAGTCCCGTGGACGGGTTAAAAAATACTTCCATAATAGAGTGAGCAGATGTCGCCCCTGAGTGAAGTTAATGTGTCTAGACTTCATTGCAACCAACAAGGCTAGTGAGAAACTTACACCTAGATTCACAAGACCAATCATCAGAACTCCAATAAGTCCCATGAAAATTTGTAGACCACTGAGTTCTCTAAAAATTGTTACTAAGCTTAAACCTAATTGACCTGAGGAGAAGGTGATATGTCTGATATCTAAGGGAAGTCCTGTGATATAGCCAATAATCGGGAGGGTTCCTAAAAAGCAACCTAAAATAAAGTTACCACTCAGAGCTCCGATATGGATTTTGATGTATTCAACTATTTTCTTTAATTTTATTTCACCAAAAACCCTCTTTAATAAAGAGTGCCTGACCAATCGCTCATAAATACGATGGTAGATAAACCAATTTTCAAAATACCCTGCAATCAATCCACAAAGAAATAAGCAAACTCCTGCTTGAGCGGCATAAAATAAAGACAAACTATGAAAAGGGTTTAAACTTAGAAATATATCAAAAGATTTAGCTACATTTATAACTGGTTTTTTAAAAAGCTGCGCCCACATCACTCCAATTATAATGCCCACTGGTAAGGCAATAATAAAGTTACCAAAAACTGCAATCATTTGGCTTCGAAATGTTTTAACAATAAGTTGATTTAAACTCACCAAAACTTTTTTTGAGTTCTCAGCATTGTCCATCGAGGCTGCAATTTTAGAAGCTGTCATAGCAGGCTGCTTGGTTGCAAGCGTTGCATGGGCTAAGTGAATAATAATAAATCCGATGCCATAATTTAAACTGTAAGATACGGCCTGCAGAGCTGGCGCAAATGGAAGATAACTAATAAGTACTTTAATTAAAACTAGCACTCCTACAATTGCTCCACCTTTTAGGGCAGAATGAAACATCTCCCAATACTCTTCAGTGCTTTGAGTGATGTAATGCTCCCCCGCTCTTCCGGCATGTTCCGTAATTTGATAAGCTAAAAGCTCAAGATTACTGCTAATATGGCCTCTGAGATTGTATTTTTGATTTTCTGATCTCACTAAATCTATTAATAGTTTTGTAACAATATGTAATTGACGTTCTTTTTTTGAAGTAGCTAGTAATGAAATCAAATCTTGCAAGCGCTCAATACTTTGTTTTAAACGTAACAATCTGTAAGTTAAAGACAAAGAAACACCAAACTTATTTTTATGTTCTCTTAATTTTTCAAGTGCACCTAAACAAAGTTTTAATTTCTCCTCAATTTCAGAGATTGGAGCTGTTGAGAAGTTGCTTGCTTGTCTATCAAGAGCCATGAGCGATTGCTGGATAAGACGACACTGATCCACAAAAACCTGAGGATGAGCGCCTGAAAGTTTTAGTTTGTCATGAATAACAGACTCTTGAGCTTGACTGGCCACTCTTAAAGATAAAATTTCAAGACTTTTTATAATTTGATATCGAGTGGTTTCTGAAATTTTAAAATCAATTGTAACAAACAAGCTAATAAGTTTTTGCCAATGAGCATACTCAACCACTTCTACCCAAACAAAATCATCGGCGTTTCTAAAAATATGATTTATTGCAAATCGAACGTCGGCAATATCCATTAAAGGGGGCAACAGCTTATACTCAAGCCTTTTAAAGGTTTCAGAGAAAAAACCCGTATCCGACAAAATACCCGAATTAACTAGAGCTCCGGTAAGAGACATTTTCTCGAATATAAGAGAGAGAGCCTGACTGGCTTCATTTAAAAGCTCTTTATCTGAACTTAAATCTTCAATCATCGTTTGAATATTATTGTTTGCAGACTCAACTAGAGCCCAAGGCTTAGGGCGCACAGTTGATACTATGGAAGATATTTGCCCTAACGCAAAGCGCAATTGCTTGTTTGAATTAATATCTAAGTTGCTCGTCAGGGCATCCATCTAATTTTTACATTTTAGAGTAATTTCGGTACTTGTCACGAGAGTTTACTTAAGTTCTAGCCTTATTTTTATTATCAATAACCATTAATGGGGCTTCGCTTCAAATCGCTCACGGTAACATCGCGATTCGTTCTGTTACGTATAGCTGGCCCGCCACC
>CAYMKD010000405.1:0-2394 GCA_964390435.1 uncultured Pseudobdellovibrionaceae bacterium
AGTACAACTGAGAGAATTGCAGATGTTGCTAAAAGAGGCGTCAAGTCCACTTCAAAAAAACGACTCATCAGCCAACCAAACATTGCTAGAGATAAAATTAAAGTGAAAATATTAACTAAGAGCATGGGCACTCCTGCGCGCATGCTTGTTAAAAACAAATACTGATAAGCTACAATTCGCAAAGTTTTAACGGCAATGATACATCCAAAAATGACTGCAAAAAGCCCAACATAAGGCAATATGATCTTACCCCAAAGTGTTTCTTCATAAAAAGTTGAGACCAACACATAGACAGCGTACAAAAGCAATCCAACGCCTATGTGTCCACCAAGATTACGGAAGCTATTTTTAAAAATATCGTGTCTTTCTAAAGAGACATTTTTTAAAAAGACTTTATAAAATCCCCATGCAAATAAAGAGGTGCATAGCAAGACCAATACAGGTTCAAGTTGCACTGTATTTGAAATCTGTTGTTCTGAAACCCAAGAAACTACGTTTACTTCATCCACGTTTGCTTTTCGGCTTGGCCCTATTTTCCCTGAAGCAAAAGTACTAAGCACTCTTTGTGTAATGCGCAGCATTATCCGGCGTGACTATCGACATTGCTTGCAAGAGTTTAAGAGATAAGACAAAAGGCTAACTCATGACAGATATTCAGCAAACTCTTGAGACTCTTAAAGCTCTCCTAAATGAACCAAAGCTCTTAGCCGAGCTGCCGGAGGAGTTGCGCCTGGAGCTTTTAAAGACCGCAGGCGAGCTCTCAAGACCCGATCTTCTGACTATAAAAAAACGCCGCAAGGCCTTACGTCTGCTTAAACGACAAAACTTAGCAAATCATGACCGACAGCTTCGTGCTCAAACTGGTATTCGCGAAGTGCGCACAAATGCTATTTTTGTTGCTCCAAAACAAATTTCAAGTCAGCACTCTACAGTTAATGAAAAACTCAAACTTAAATCTCCCAGAAACTGCTATGTCTGCAATGAGGAGTTTATAGAACTGCACCACTTCTACGATGCTATGTGTGTTAAGTGTGCCGAGTTTAATTATCAAAAACGATTTCAACAGGCTTCACTTAAAGGACAAGTTGCTATCATCACAGGAGCTCGTCTGAAAATTGGCTATCACGCAGCCTTGATGATGCTAAGATGGGGAGCCACAGTAATCGCAACCACTCGCTTTCCTGTGGATGCCGCCTCACGTTTTGCTAAAGAAGAAGATTTTGATCAGTGGCAAGATCGCTTACAAATTTATGGTCTAGACTTAAGACACACTCCCAGTGTTGAGATTTTTGCCAAATATATTGAACAAACTCAGAGTCGCCTTGATATTCTCATTAATAATGCAGCACAAACAGTCAGGCGACCTCCTGGCTTCTATGCTCACTTAATGAATAACGAATCTCTTCCTTATGACAACCTTTCTGACAGAACCAAGCTTATTTTAAGTGATTTTGAAAATTGTAAAAAACAACTTGGACTTTTAAGTAGTCCTGCAGATAATTCCTCGATGCCAGTGACATGGCATGGTTTGGGGCCTGGCATTGGCCTAAGAGCTTCTGCTGAACTCTCACAAATTCCCTATAGTTATGATAACTCATTGAGCACTCAAGAAGTCTTTCCTGAAGGAAAGCTCGATGCTGATCTTCAACAAGTAGATCTTCGCACCACAAATACTTGGAGACTTCGCATGGGTGAGGTGCCAACACCTGAGCTTTTAGAGGTTCAATTAGTAAATGCCATTGCCCCTTTTGTTTTATGTAACAAACTCAGCTCACTCATGCGACGAGATTTTACAGGGCAAAAACATATTGTTAATGTCACAGCAATGGAGGGTAAATTCCATCGCTTTAAAAAATCTGACAGGCACCCTCATACCAATATGGCTAAAGCAGCACTTAATATGATGACTCATACTTCAGCGAGCGATCTTGCCAAGGATGGCATTTATATGAATGCCGTTGATACGGGCTGGGTCACTGATGAAGATCCAGCACATTTAAGTGAATACAAGCAGGCCGTTCATGATTTTCAGCCTCCATTAGATATTGTCGATGGGGCTGCTAGAATTTGTGATCCATTTATTCATGGAATTTTAACTGGCCATCACTGGTGTGGAAAATTTCTAAAGGATTACATGCCCACAGATTGGTAGTTGTTCTTACTTGGAAATATCAAAGACAGTGCTTTGCAAGCTAAAAGACAGTTTAATATGTAACTAACTTGCTTCGCAAGCTAGGCGACGTAGTTACCTTCGTTGTGATTGTGTCTACGCAGTTTCTTTAACTTGTGGCTTCTATTGTTGCTTCTATTGTTGCTTCTGTTTTTGTTTCTATTTCATCGCTTCATTTAAACTACACAGCTTCTTTGCTCTTACTCTTACTCTTACTCTTACTC
>CAYMKD010000406.1:0-2379 GCA_964390435.1 uncultured Pseudobdellovibrionaceae bacterium
TGGCTCCATCCACGAGCCTTTGATTGTTGTAAAAAAAGGCTCTTATGTCATCCAAACTATGGGTATCGATTGCCTGGTCATCAACAAAATTGTTTAAGAGTTCAGGAAAGCCGTTTTGTTGGTTAATTTTAGAGAGTTTATCAGCAAGTTGATCGATCCGATCGTTAAAACCTTGCGCGTACTTTAAAGAAAAGGTCATTTTAATATTATGAAAAAGGCGGGATACAGTCCAATCGTCATGCTTTTTAATGAGCTTAGTAAGCTTAATGGTGACATCCTTAGGGCCATAAGTAAGCTTAATCTCATTTTGGTCTTTGATGAGTTTGTGCAAAGGGTTAGCGTTCAATCGAGTAGCAAGTTTATTGATCTTGCTACCTCGGAATGCGCCTTCTTTAAGAAACTTCGTCCAATCACTCTTTGTATATTGATCAAACTGGCTAGTATTTTGATTATTTTGAACTTTACTCATTATTAACCATTAATTTTTTGACTAATTTTATCAAAACTGTATAAAGATTTGATAAATTATAGGGTTAAGCCCGGCTCTTTTTATCATTAAAAATGACCTATCTCGTAGATGACTTTCTGATCTGTTTAAATAACAACATTTGTTTTTCTTCATTAAATGTTAACATAAATTTGCTAGAATCTACCTACAAGATAGAATTATTTAAATAAGAAGTTGTGTTTATAATAAATGTTTAATGAGGGGGTAAATGAATGAGTTTTAATGCAGATTGTTATATTACTTTTGCAGAAGTATTTCAAAATAATATCTGGCAACGGTTAGGCCCATGTGAATTTGGATCTAATATTGTAAAACAAGGCAGTCTAAGCAAAAATCTATGTTCTATGGCTTGTGTTAATAAGGAATTTAATTCTATTGTAAAAAAAATATTAGCAGGTGATTTACCTGAAAATCTACGATTATTTTTTCAGTCTATTACAGTTAATGATTCTGCTATTGTAAAGTGTAATATAGGCGAAGACAAGATTACTTTGTGTTTTGCTTCGGCTTATTCAAATTATAGTAATAAAATGGAGGTTATGAGTAAAAAGTTATATTCCAATCAGAATTATAAAAAAGAATATAACTTACAACAAAAAGGTGAAATAGCAGTAGTAGGTTGCAATAATCCATTGCAACGTCATGGCCAATATGATGATCAATTTTTTAACGAAATTGTATATGGATTTAGTTTAATTCATGATAAGCCATTAAATGGATCTAGACAAATTCGTTTGGTATATGACACTTTTAAGGAAGTCGCAAAAGAAAAAATCCATGAAATGATTAAAAATCAGAAAATTTAAAAAATCCATAATCATAATTATGAGTTTGATGTGCAATGCTACATCAAATGCATTTAACATCATTCCAATACTTAAGTGCATTTGCAGTTAATTTGCTCCTCACCCCGAGTTTGATAAAAGAGCAGGCTTAACCCTGCTCTTTTATATTATTTGCAAGAATGTAATCGGATAGTTTTTCTACTCCGATGGCAAATCACCCATTTCCCAGGACATTCGCCCCTGTGATGACAGGGTCAAAAAGGATATAAAGGGCTGTGATCAAGGATAGCATTTCGGCGTTGAAGCCTAAGTATGTTTCCAAAATGGGAAGCATCACAAGGATCCCGCCCCCGGGAATCGCTGCAACGGAGAATTTAGCGAGCACAAAATAGGCTGCAAATATCACATAGTTGACAAATGAAGGCTCCTCGATCCCGAAGCTTTTTAGGACGGCAAAGGCAAAGATCGGAATGGCAAAGCAATCCCCTATCAAGTGAATATTCACTGTTGCCGGAATGATGGAGGCGGCAAGTTCAGGATCTTTAGCATTTTTTTCGGCGCCAAGAATCGTAAGCGGCATGGCAGCTGCACTGGACATGCTTCCAAATCCGGCAATAGCAGCTGGGAATATATTACCCATGCTTGTAAGTGCTTTTTTGATTTGAAAATTATTGAAGGCCCAATACATCAAGGCGATGTAAGAAAAAACAGCTGTTGCTGTGATGAAAAAGATGAGTGAATAGTTGCTTGCTATGTAGGGGATGACCTGATCGTAATTCATTTTCATCACAAAACCTGCGATAAATAGCGGAATCACGAATAAAATCCCCTTCAAAATGATATGGGTGATTTTTTCGAGTCTGGACGCAATTTTCTGAGCTAGAACAGGTTTTAGGCGTGCCATTAGCCAACCTAAGATTAAAGCAGAAAGCATCGCCTGGCCATTACCTATCCATTTTGGAAGGGAAAAGTCGCCGATCGGCATTAATGCATTTTCCTCATGCGGCAAATGAATGGAAAGGTCAAAGCCGTAGATCACTGATCCGACATTATAGCTGATCATGGTGGAAATGAAATTGGAGCAAC
>CAYMKD010000407.1:0-2359 GCA_964390435.1 uncultured Pseudobdellovibrionaceae bacterium
AGTCAGCTGCACAAGTAAGTAAGAACCAGGTTTCACAAAAAGAAGAGCTGCCTTTTTCTTTAAGACGCTATATCTCTAAAAATATGCCAGAAAAAAGTGCAGAGTTTGAAGCCATTTCTCAGAAACCCGTAAGGCTTATTTTAAATGGTTCTAGAAGTCACACAGACCAAGATCTAGGTTATTCTGTTCGAAGCGTTTGTCATAAGTACTATAATTTGAATGTTTTCTTTGCTGGCTCATTAGACTTTGATAATGCTGTGTGGCAGTCAGTGCGAAAACGCCAGCCTGTATTGGTCGAGTTTCCATTTATTCCTTTAGTTGGCCAATTTTTTTCTGTTTGTAAAAATCTTGTGCATCCTCAAGAGCTAAAGGCTGTGGTATAGTTATTCCATGGCAGATGAAAACCAACATAATTATTATGAAATCCTAGAGGTTTCTAAAGAGGCTCCTCAGCATGAAATCCATCGTGCCTACGAAAGAGCAAAAGGCACTTACTCATCTGAAAACCCTGCTCTTTATACAGTTTTCTCAGCTGTTGAAGCACGCCAACTTCTTTTATTAATCGAAGAAGCTTATTCTGTTTTAGGAAATACAGCTTTAAGATCAATTTATGATTATCGCTTAAGTCAAAAAGAAACTAGAAACGAAGACTTGTCTTTTAGCTCTCTGCTAAAAGCACAACAATCTTTTGCAGGAGAATCTTTTAAAGTAGCTCCTAAAAAAGAAGGTTTTACTAAAAATTCTGAATTTGAAGCTCAGATAAAAGAGCAAACTGAGTTTAATGGTGAGTTTTTAAATAAAGTTCGAGAATATAAAAATATCTCTATTGAGGAAATGAGTGAAATTACACGCATCAATCCTCATTACGTTAGAGCTGTTGAAGCCGTTGATCCTTCAAATCTGCCAGCCCCTGTATTTGTTCGTGGCTATGTTGTGCAAATTGCAAAAACACTTGGCCTTGATCATAATAAAGCTGCTGATAGTTATATGAAAATCTATAATTCAAAAAACAAGTCTTAGTTGTGTCAAAAGAGTTAACTTTAAGAGTAACATTTGAACATGTAGGCTGGCGTCTGGATAAATTTCTCGCGCTCCATGAAAGTATTCAAACAAGAAGTCGTGCAGCTTTTTTAATCAATAAAGAACTTGTTTTCGTAAATAAAAAAAAATCAAAAGCTTCTCAACAAATCAAGAGTGACGATGAAATTCTAATTTTTATGCCTGAACCAGAGGCAACTGATTTAAAGCCCTTAAACCAAGCCATCGATTTTTTATACGAAGATGAAGATCTTGTTGTTATCAATAAACCTGCAAATTTAGTTGTTCATCCGGCAGCAGGACATGCTCAAGACACTTTAGTTAATATGCTATTACACCATAGCCCAAATTGGTCTATGAAATTTGGAGAGAACCGTCCAGGCATTGTACATCGCCTCGATAAAGACACTAGTGGAATTTTAGTAGTAGCAAAAAATGATTTTACGCAAGAGGGCCTCGCATTGCAGTTTAAAAATAGATCTATTGAAAGGCACTATCTTGCTGTTGTTATGGGAAGTCCGCCTTATCAATCTGCAAGTATAAAAAGTTATTTGGCAAGACATCCAACTGAAAGAAAAAAATTTTCATCTCTACGTGATGAAAATAAAAAAATTATTCGAACGCCAGATTACGAAACTTTATCAGGAAAATGGGCACACACAGATTATCAGGTTTTAAAATCTCATGACTCTGGACTTTTTTACTTAAAACTTAAATTACAAACTGGTCGAACCCACCAAATCCGCGTTCATCTTTCAGAAGCTGGTTGCCCTATACTGAAAGATGATACTTATGGTGCTAAAAAAAAGATGAATAGTTTTTCTGTAAAATGGACAAAGTCATTTAAGGAGCTTATTGAGTCTTGCCCTAGGTTTGCTCTACATGCAGCAGAGCTAGGCTTTATTCACCCGCGCACGAACAAAAAACATCATTTTGAAGTAACTTGGCCTGACGATTTGAAACCTATTTTAAAGGAACTCAATTTTCTTAATTGATAAGGTTTTTGTTTTTTGGAAAGGTATTTGTATGTTTAAAGAATTAGAAATTGGTTATACATACGAAGATTCAAATTTTTTGATTTTTTTTGGTAAACAGAAATCCTCTATAGAAAATCTAAAAGGACATTTTCCTAATTTAGATTTTTTAAGACTTAAACAAGTTCATGGGAACCACGTAGTCCAAGCCGTAAAGGACTCTCTCGCTGAAGCTGATGGACACTTAACTCAAGAAAAGAAAAAAGCTCTTTGCATAAATACCGCTGATTGCATGCCTATTTTAATTTATATCGAAAAACCAAGTCCCATTATTGTTGGACTGCATG
>CAYMKD010000408.1:0-1953 GCA_964390435.1 uncultured Pseudobdellovibrionaceae bacterium
TAGTAGAGAAGTTTTCATATAATAACTTATCGTAATAGTTAAATGATCTCTAAAGGGTCGTCGCAAAATAGGTCACGAGATTAAATACTGTCTTATAATGAGACAATTAATCTTAGATTGAGATTTGCCGTACATTAAAGGTGACTTTTTTTGTCCTTAGAATTTATTTTCATGCAAGCTGCTTCCCTCAAATAGAATTAAACTTAAAGTAAGATGGCATAGAATTAGCACGCATTAATCTATATAAACCAGGAACTTAGGAGATTTTTGTGAAGCCACTATTGATTCTTGCTATGATTTTTAACTTTGGACTAAGCGCTCATGCTGGGGCCTGGAGCGACCTTGCAGATGCTATATTTCATTTTGCGAGGCCACAAAAAAAAGTTTTTAGTCTTGTTGATAATGAGCTTACAACAGCTTTTAAAGCAGAAACAGATGCTCTGATTTCAGATATGTCAAAAGGGTCTGAGAACATTTTAGAGCTGGATCAAAAGTTTTTCTATGTTATTAAGAATGACAAAATGGCAAGCCATTTAGATTCAAAAGTCTTGCTATATTTGTATAAAACGGAATCTCATAAGTCTCGAATACAAATTTTTGTGGGTTGCAACAAGTTAATTAAAGAAGATGCATAATATTTAGCTGAGTTAAAAAGAGTTCGTGCCGAAAAAATGGAGCGTTTAAGTTCGGTTCCCGCTGTTCATAGAGAGTCTTTAAGAAGACAAGTAATTAAAGCTGAAATAGAAATAAGAAAATTTGTTGAGGTAATTCTTAAAAATCAGTCAGATCAAGCAGATGATTTAATTAACAAAATGAACCTTGCTTATCCTAGTTTGACGGGCGATGTTCTTAAAAAATCAAGCACAAATCTTATAGCTCAAGACTCACAAGCGGTTTCACATTTTTTGCCTGAATTCATACATTCATTTAATAAAAATGGTGAAGAGTCTTTATATCTTATTTTAAACGTAAATGCAGAAAATTTTGATTTAAAAATGTATGAAAAACTTTTAGAAAAATTAAGTCTAATTAAATAAAAGACTAAATGGAGCTTAACTCTTTAAGTGAAACCTTTAATTAATTTACAAAATCAAAATATTCAGTAGTGGGAGTTTATGTGAAATTTAGGGTGATTGCATTTTTTTTAATTTTTGTGGTGGGTTATGCGCAAGCGCGACCTCTTACAGAGATGGAGGCACTTGTTGCTCAAAGAGATGTAGTTCACTTTTTAAATGATGCTAATATGGCTCAGGTACAAGGCATTTTTCAATGTCTTTGTTTTGAAGCTTATAAAAACGGTGAAAACTATAAAGAGTGCCAGCAGTTTGATTCTAGTAAAGAGCCTGAGTTTATTAGGATGATAATTAATTGGTATGGTGAAAAGTATGTGAATAAATTAAATATGTCTTGCGAGAAAATTGTAAATGGATTTTTAGTTAACAGACAAAAAAGTTATATTCCAGATCTCCATCAAGCAATTCTTTTAAAAAGAGCAGCCTTTCCCGAGGATTTGCCACATTTAAGTGAAGCGGTTCACAATCATATTGAATATCAAGTTGATACTCAGCCGGTCCACGAAGTTGGGGGCTCCATGTTTGACAGTGATACGGCAGTAACTAGCATAAACCTAAATCGTTCTGAAATAGATCAGGCTATGGCGACTTATGAAGATTATTCTTATAAGTACTGTGGTCAGTTTATTAACGAAATGGATCCATCTCTTCCATGGTTTGATAAATTATATCAAACAGCACTTAGAGAAAAAAACCCAGAAGCTCAAATAAGTACTAGGTGGTCTAACTATCTTTATTTATTAGATGCCTCAGATAATTTAAAAAACTTAAATCAAGATGAAATTTGTGAGTACTTTTTAAAAAATAGAGAACCCTCCCAGCTTAGCGGCCTGGATTTAGCACACCTTAAAAGTGTACGTGATAATAATTATAGATGGGC
>CAYMKD010000408.1:1963-2359 GCA_964390435.1 uncultured Pseudobdellovibrionaceae bacterium
CCAAAACTGCTCGCGAAGTTGATATGAGACAAATATATAGAGAGCAGTATGCCAATTTAATAAATGAGAGTCCACTTGTCCTTTTAATAGATGATCTTGAGCCAACAACAGAACAGTTTGTAAGAGCAATGTCGATTATTTATAAGAACGCATTAGAGAGAGTTCGCAAAGTTCAAAAAGAAGATCAACGACATGCAGTTGCACAAAGCTTAGCTCTTTTAAAAGAGGGACGTTTGAATGAAAGTGGAACAAAAAATTTAAAAAAATATTTAAAATCATATCTTGAGTACAAATTTGCTTACGAATACACGACAAGTGTTTTATCTGCACAAAAAAGTTTCACTATGCATGGGCAAGGACGTCAAACTCGAACCTATAGTGATGCAAGTATCCAGT
>CAYMKD010000409.1:0-2354 GCA_964390435.1 uncultured Pseudobdellovibrionaceae bacterium
TCTCCTTATATTAAGTAGTCCCCTTGCGGCTGAGGCCGGTATTCTTTGGGGAATTGCGGCTGTGCAATAATTTCCTTATATTTATTTCACCACATGGGGTAACGCGGCGCTCTTGTTGATTTTATTGAGTTTGCAGAATCTGTTTGCAATAAATGCAAACCTATTGCGTACTTGCTAGTAATTTTTTCAAGAGGGGGCTTTTGTGAACAAACTTTTATTAAGTACATTATCAGTAGTTGCTTTATCTACAGCATCAACAAGCTTTGCAAATTCAAAGTATGTTGGAGATGCTTATTACCAAATCGAAGATGTTAAAGTTTCTGAAGTAACAGAATTATACCCAGAGTTTATTCCCGCAGATCAGGGGAGCTTAACGGAGAATTGCGATCAAAATAATGGCGGCTTTGTAATGAGCGAGCCTGTTACAACAAACCCACCAATTACAAATCCGGGCACACCACCACCAGCTCCAACTAAGCCACCAGTGACTCCACAAGGTGACCCAACAGTAGTCATTCTTGATCAAATTATGAACCTAGGTGTTCGTATTTGGAGCATTGTTGAAGACGGAAAGCCTGTTGTGAATACAACTGCACAAACGGCAAACGCTTTGCCAAAAGGTCTTAGCTGTTGGGCAGATTTACAAGGTTGGAGAGTGCCAACAACAAAACTTTATCAAATCGCATACACAAATGGTTTTGGTATGGAAGTTGTTAAGTTTGTATTTCGCTTAACTTTCACTCATGGTGGAAATTTAAGTGGCATGGGTCAGTACATTACTAATGCGACAATGATGCCAGCTGAACTTAATGTTGGCTGGGGTTATACTTTTAACGCTCAAGGAGCTGTGCCAAGTGTATTCAACGCAGGCTCTGTAGAAGCTCCACTTGCTGGAATGCAAATGGTAATCACCTGGAAAGTAGATACTGTCCTTAAGCACATGGAGAAGTCTGAAACATTCTATCTACAAGGTGATGGTCAACTTATTCACTTAGACTAAAAGGTACACCGTTCTTTTTTGTGGTGCGTATAATCAATTTGATGTGTGCAAAAAGTAAAACCCCTCGAAGAGGGGTTTTTTATTTAGCAACAAGAGAGTCTTATCGCCTTAGAATTTTTAAAATTTCTTATCTTAAAGCTTTTCTCTCAGCTTCAGTATTTATCATGCTACCTAATTCATCCAAAGCAGAGCCGTTGTTTGCATTAAAATAGTAGTTAACCATAGGGTTTACGAGACCTTGAGCAAGAGATAAATCAAATATTGTAATATCAACTCCTAAAGACCTAATTGCTAGTAAGCCTGCGAGATCCACTTGTGCGTAATCAATCTTTGTATAAACAATTTCAAGATTTGAATTTACATATAAAACACCAGCTACATAGGCAGTTACCATTGGTGCAAGAAGTCCTTCTTTGTAAACTATTTTAACTTGAAATGGTACATTAGCTTGATCTGCCTGAAACTCAGTTCCTTCAATATCAATAGCTAAGTCTCTAACATCCAATTTTGAAAAAGCTCTTGTTTTAACTTTTTGTCTAAGTTGGTCATTTGTAATTAGATCTGCATAAGTTTGATTGATTTTAACTTTTCCATCTTCTTCGCTAGCAATAACCATATCTTGCCAACTCGACATAACTACTAAGTTTGATTCTTGAGCGGAAGCTACGAGACTTGCAGCAGTAAGAGCTGTAAGAATAAAAGACTTTAAAAACATAATGACCTCCAAAAAGTTATTGATACAAGTTACTTAATGCATTGCGTAGTAGCACTTGAAGTTAGCAAAAGTAAAGGGGCGTGAGGTTATTTTGTTATATTTACTAGCTGTTGAGTATTTAGACACTCTGGCAATTTTTACTTATTATTAGCTCTCAGATTCTGACAAAACCTTAAAGAAGTGGCCCTTAAATTGCTCCTAATAAAAGCATGCAAAAGGCTCAGCAGAAATATTTAAATAAAGTTATCTCCACTTTTGTGGTGTTGAGCCTTTTAGTATTTTTTATTGGCTGTGCTGATAATAGAAAAGAAGAAGATCGTAATTTACAGGACAGACTTAATTACGCTTACAGTCTTATTGATAAAGGGCAGAATCAAGAAGCAATTATTTATTTGCAGAATCTAGAAGTAGAAGCTCCACAAAATGATGTGAAAATTGCTTTGGCATCTGCCTATGCAGCAAATGCAGGTATAAATTTGCAGACGTATTGGGGGTTTGCAAGTTCATTTCAAACGCCAAATATGGAGTATCGCCGTTTAGATAATCCTCTTATTGTATCAGCAGCGACTGCTGCTCAAACTGAGCCAGATGAGAGTTGGTTTATTACTCAAGTAGCGCCCGTATTGCAGTCTCTACTTA
>CAYMKD010000410.1:0-2353 GCA_964390435.1 uncultured Pseudobdellovibrionaceae bacterium
TCAACTATTTCAGCCATAGTTTTTTGAGGTTTTTCCTCCTTCATTTCTCTTTCAATAATAACGGCCACATCTTCCGTCCTTTTTACAGTTGAATTATCTCTCCATCCAAAGCGAGCTTTCATAGTAAATATCCAAAGAGAAGGTCTAAACCTTTTAACCTTTCCCATCATTGCCCTCATGCCTAAATCTTCCCAATATGCATAACTCATCATCTCTCCTGCCTTTATAGTGTCGGAAAACTCTGGATGACTTCTGCACCACTCGTATAAAGTATCTCTAGAAATGCTTAATTTTCCAGCTACAAACTGTTTTGAGTGACCTTTTTTCATCATCTTGATAACTAGGTCACAATACTTTGAATCATACTTTGTAGGTCTACCTGTAGTCATATTTTAATTATACCAATTTTATAGCTATTTTAGGCTTGCCGAAGCCCAACCCCAAGTTCCATCAGGTCGTTTTGCAACACGCATGTCATTTATTAAGTTAGATAGAACTGTAATAACAAAAGCTTGTGTAAAGCTAGATGTGTAGTCCAGAACCTTATCAAGATACTTGTGGACATATTCTGATTCATTTTCAGTAGCCAAAATAAGTGGAGGTATAACTTCGTTCCTGCTTACAGAGTATCTAAAGCCTTGAACATTATTAAGTTTGCCGTAGTGGATTGTGTCATCTCTGTGTTTAACAATTTTAGTTATGTCAGTTTTACTTTTTTCAATTAAATCAATTACTGGTAGAGCATGTGGTTTAATATCCTTACTTAAATTATTGCTCAACCTATCAATTATCTCTTGACCGCTAATATCGTTCTTTTTAGCCCATGTATGAAACTCAATGCCATAAATCGGTTTGAGGCATTGTGCAAGTAAATCTAAAGCTGTTTTTATCTGGCTGAAAAATCCTTCAATAAGAATAAAGGCATCAACTTTATTAAACAGCATGTCAATTCTTGTGCCTTTAATATCAGGTGAGTTCTTTATTTCCTCAATCAGGTTATCTTTTATTTTGTAATAGTTTCTCCTCAATGCATTTGCTTTAACTAGAGCATTTACTGATAACATTACTTTTTGAAAAAAAGCTTCATCAACTTTATCTTTGTTAAACTTGCTATGTCCCCAAAAGCTCACCAAAGAGAATGTATCTGTATTCTGAACAATGAGTAGAATCTCCTCTAAAAGAAACTTATCAAAGTCATCAACAATTTCTATTGCTTGGGTTAAAGTAAGCTCCTCATCCATGTCTTATATTATAGCTGAACTTTATAGATAAACTTCGCTCAACCCATAACAAACTGTTAAAAATCTGTTACAATTTCCCTATATGGAAACACCAGTAAATCCTTCTCCTGAACTAGGTGCTAAAGAACCTTTACCACCCTTACCTTTCACCTACGAACGAACTCTTGACCCTGAACAAGCCGCTTATAAAGAATGGCGAGTTTCTAGAATCGTATTTGCAGGAAAGAAAAACGAACCCAAGACAGATGAACAAATAGTAGAGGCAGTTAAAAGACAAAGGGAGGGAACAGATTGGTTTTTATCCGAATATTGGCGCAAAAAAGGTGTTCCACAAGAGCAAATAGAATTTCAAGTTGGAGAAAAACCAATTTCTATTTACAATTACAATCAAGAAAAACCATTTACAGATGAGCATGTAGCTCGTATGCAAAAAGCTCTTGGTGAGCTTGCATCTCGTTTCCCACAAGTGGTTGATAAAATCCGTTGGATTCTAATTGATGACATAGCCCACGCCAGTGGGTTTGGCGACCCAGAGAAGTATCCTCTTAATGGTGATGCTATGCCTCAATGGCATGCATTCAGATTCTTACCGAGAGGAATGGAACTGATACCACATCGTGTAGCAGGAACTTCCAACTTTGAGGGTACTTTTGTGCATGAAATGACTCATTTAATTGATAGAGATTTTACAGATGAGTGGGGTGAGAAGTTCAAATGGGAATGGTGTATTGATTCTCCTGATGATTGGGAAACAAGACCTACACCTGATGGGACAGATAAAAAATTCTTTAATAAACAGACAGGCGAAATGTCGCCACAAGGACAATTTTCTTTACAACCTGACCAATGTGTTACATATTATGCTAGTCAGAATATGGGTGAAGATATTTGTGACAGTATGGTTGCCTATGTCTATAATCCAGACTTATTAAAGTCAGTTTCAGAAGATAAATTTGAAATTCTAGAAAAACATGATGCAAAGAATCCTCATCCAGAAATAACAGCTAGACGATTACCTAAAGATGAAATAAAGCTACCTGAAATAAAACCAGAAACTGTTTATTATCATATTGAGGAACCACAAACTGAAAGCTCCCAATCTAGTAGCTAAT
>CAYMKD010000411.1:0-2347 GCA_964390435.1 uncultured Pseudobdellovibrionaceae bacterium
TTATCCTGAAATGGATCAATAAATTTCCCATTATTTACAAAGGGAAGTTTTTCTTTTATATTGTACGACACTGAAGTAAAAAGAAAACTATCAGGTGAAGTTCCACCTACAACTTCTTTATTAAACTTAATAACATTAATAAAAACTATAGCCAAGTACGCCAACAGCTTTCTAGATCCGAAGGGCTTCAATCTAAAAAAAGAGTATTAAGTGAAGAAGAAAGTTCTATACGATCTGAACTTTCTTCCTTAAGGGATCAGAAAACTGAGCTCTCGCAGCTTCGCATACAACTTCTTGTTGA
Source organism: uncultured Pseudobdellovibrionaceae bacterium (assembly GCA_964390435.1). Taxonomy (GTDB): domain Bacteria; phylum Bdellovibrionota; class Bdellovibrionia; order Bdellovibrionales; family Bdellovibrionaceae; genus CAYMKD01. The sequence goes on from CAYMKD010000411.1 coordinate 302, forward strand.
GCCTCAAGTTGATGGCTTCACAAGCAAAGTTTTGCTTGCTGCAAAACCTAATTTAAAGTCGGCTCGCCCCCTACCAGAAGTTAAATATGCCGGAGCTATTGTGCTTTCCTTATTGCTGTGTTTTTTAATCTGGACGGGTTTCTTTTTTATTCATCAACGCAAACAACAGTTATGAAAACCATTTTATTTATTACTGCTTCTGCTCAAAAAGGCGGGGCAGAAGCTATTTTATCTCAAATAATAAGCTCTTGTGAACCCCACTATAAAGTAAAGGTCTGCATAAGTCGTCTTTGGTCATACAAAAAATTATCATTTTATAAAAAAACAGGATTTGGACTTGTAAGTCTATTTACAACTCGTTTTGATATTTTGTATAGCCAATTATTTTTTTCTGGCTTGGTCGCTTGTTTTTATAAGTTATTAAATAAATCAACGCCGTGGGTTCATGTTATTCACTATGCAGACTATGAAGGTCAGCGTTTTGCAAAAATAAAAAAGTTTTTAGATCATCGTTTTGTTTTTCCAAAAGCTGACCGCCTAATTTGTGTTAGCCCAAGTATACAAAACAACCTCCCAAAAAACTTAAAATCCACCCTCATATTAAATGGCTGTACTTTTACCGAGGCTGACTTAAGATTTTCTTCTTCAAAAGAGAATATTCGTCTCGGTACTGTTGCTAATTTGAGAACTGAAAAAGGCCTTGTGCGTCTTATTGACTTAGCCATTGAAATGAGACAAGCAAAGTTAAAGTTTAAAATTTTAATTGCAGGAGAGGGCCCTGAGCGCGCAAGGCTTGAAGAGCTAATTTATAAAAACAAACTAAGCGACACTGTTATATTGCTCGGCCACGTTGAAAATATATCTGATTTTCATAAAAAAATTGATATTTATATTCAACCTAGCCTTTCTGAGTCATTTGGTTTGGCTACACTTGAGGCCATGGCAAGCAAGCTTCCTATTATATCATCCTCAGCAGGTTTTTTACCCGACCTTCTTGCACACGGCAATTATGGTTTCCTCGTTGATCAAAGCTCAGTTTTTGAGAAAAAAGCTTTAGAAAATATTTTTCTCATATTAGATAATTACTCTGCTTATAGTAAAAAATCAGAAGATGGCTTTATGTTTTGGCGTGATCAACTTAATGAGCAAAAAATGCTTACTTCTTATCAAAAAATTTTCACGGATCTTACAAAAAAACAGCTTTGGATTATTGCTCCTATTGTCACAGAAAGTACGGGAGGACTACAGCAACAAATTTACTTACAATCCAAAGCACTAAAAGAAAAAAATTATGACATTCATATTTTACAACGAAAAGACATAAATAGAAATTTTGAAAATCCAAGATGGTCGCATGCCACCTTTCACCAAACCTGGGATACTCAGGCTCTTGGACCACTGCGCGGACTTGCCTTCGCCATTTTTGGAATACTTATTGTTCTTAAAAATTCAAGGCGAATAGACATCATTCATGGACATCAAATATTTTCTCCACTACTTATCGCAGGCTTTGCCAAATATTTTCTTAATATACCTGCTATTATTAAAGTGACAGCTAGTGGCGAACTTGGTGAGGTAAAACAACTTAATCAAAAACCCTTTAAAGCCACTAGAGTGGCACTGCTTAAGCTTATAGATAAAGTTTTAGCTATTAATCCCGCAATGAAAGAAGAGCTTCTCACACTCGGACTTAAAAACGAAAATGTATTACTTTTGCCAAATTCTGTAGCCATACCTAATATACAAGAAGAGTTTTCAAATACCCCTTCGGGTTGTTTTAATCTTGTTTACTGTGGGCGTCTTTCTTGGGAAAAATCAATTAATACAATTATTGATGCTCTTGCACTTGTTCTTAAAGAAAATAAAAACTTTAAGCTCCATATATACGGCAGTCCAGATCCTGATCGTAATATTTTACCAGATTTACAAAAACAGATTAAATCTTTGGAGTTGTCTGATTATATTCAATTTCATGGTTTTCAAAAATCAGCTTTAACGATTTATAAAGAGGCTGATGACTTTATTCTCTCCTCTTTATCAGAAGGT
>CAYMKD010000412.1:0-2337 GCA_964390435.1 uncultured Pseudobdellovibrionaceae bacterium
TCATAGACGGCTTACCTTGTGGTTGATAACGAATATCGAGAAGCCCTGTTGGCCCAGCATTAGCACTTGTTAAATAACGTCCGCCAATGTTCCCTTGCTCAGTAGCACCTTGAGTAACTGACTGAACAGAGATAGCAACAATTTCATCTGCTTTTGATAAACTATAAACGCCATCGCCGTAATGAAAGTCATAGCTACCGTCATCTTCTGAAACATAAACCGCTAAAACTTGAATTAATCGATTATTTCCTTGCGGAATCTCAATAGTTACTGAAGAAGGAGCCGGAACAATCGTCGCACACTCATGACAAGAATCATAAGTTTGAAGTATTGGAGTTGCAATTCCATCACCCGTTACATTAATTACAACATGTGCAAGGTAAGAACTAACTGATTGACCAGAAATTTTATTAGAAATCATCTCTGCCGGAGGCAATGATAAGTTGATGGCGCTTACATTTTCGTCTTTAGTAGCACGACTGCAGCCCACTGCTAAGGATAGAACCCCTATGCATAAAGCTATGTAATTTAATATACGTACCATTTTTATCACCTCAATTAATACTTCCTATAGCTAATCGGTGAGCCAGCATGAAATCTATAAAGTTTGAGATTATTTTCTCAAAAAGTGACACAGGTTTTCTTTATGGCTTAGATTCAGTAGCAGCAAAGGGGACTTATATTATTTTTGTTTCAAAATTATACACTATAAAAATATCTCTTATTGAGCCATCCGTGCAGCTATTTGGTCCAACTGATCCAACAAAATGGCTTCCTCTTGAGTAAGATCTTCGAGCTTCTTTTTGAGTTCTATCATTTTTTGATTTGCTTGGTTATTTTCAGCTCTTAATGTTTCAATTTTTTCTTGATACTCTTGGATTATTTTTTGAAGGGACTCACTATAGTTTTTTAATAGATCATAGAGCTCTGTTGAAATTTGATTGGTTGTATTTAAAGGAGAATCAACACATAGCTCTTTGGCATATGAAGTTTTACAACTTATAACACTTACTATAAGAATGAGTATTTTAAATGCTTTTATTTTCATCTTTAAATATCCTACATAGCCTCAATGGCTCTTGAGAGCAACACTCTCAACTGTTCATTTGCCATCTCTATTTGTTCAATTTGTTCTTCTAAATCTTTAATCACTTCTGTAGTGTCTTTGTTGTTTTTAAGAAGCTCTTCATACTCAATTATTTTTGCTTGAGCCTCTTGCTCAAGTTTATTGCTGTATTCTTTTAAAGACTCATACAGCTCTCTTGAAATCTTCTTAGCAGATTGGCCTTGTGGATATTCACAAGTACTCTGCGGATCATCAAGCTCTACTTTTTTGCTTGGTTTTTCAGGTGGAGGCACTACTTTTTTAGGTTTCTCTGGCGGTGGTTGTGGCGTTTTTTTTATTTGCGCCTTTTCTAAACAACTTTTAAAATCCGCAAAAGATCTTGCCACTCCTACGTTCAGACAGTCGTTTAATTTAGAATCCAAATATCGTTTATTTACGATCTCTTTAAAACAAGAAATATAATTATCTTTATTTGATTCTATTTGTATAAAGTACCAACCACAGGCCATAATAGCTTCTAGCTGAAAATCCCCACTGGAGGCCACTTCCACGCATTCACTTTGCTTTATTAAATCGGTTCTCTCAAAAACACAAAATGGAGTGGCATCAAAGCTCTCTTCAGCCTGACCTACACTCAGAACAAGAAATGTTAAAAAAATAAAGCCTAAGCTTTTAACCATAGCTCTTACTTTTCGGCTTAATTTTAAGTTATATAAAGAACTCTTGCTTCACTTAAGTCCAGCAATAACCCTACTGTCCACGGGATCTTTTATAGTAATTACGATACCAACTAGAACTTTTCCGCCATATCTTAAACCAACCATCTTCTGGAAAAATGGACACTCTAAAAATTTGATATAAATCTTCTTCTAATTTTAACCCTCCGGTATCTGTCGCCACCGCAAAGGCATAACCGACTTGCTGAGCTTGCTTTTTAATAGACTCATTTAAATACCCATAAGGATAGGCTAAAACTAAAGCCTTCTGGCCAAACTCCTGTTCGATCTCAAGTTTTGACTGCTCTAATTGCCACTTCACCTTGTCTGCAGGAAGGGTTCTTAAATCCACATGACTCATGCAATGAGAACCAAACTCTATGAGCTGTGACTTTAATATCTGGTGTTTTTGCTCTCTATTCATCAGCGGCTCAGAGGGCTCACCTTGTTTATGATCCCATTCATTTGAAACTGTTTGATGATCGCCCAATATAAAAATAGTGGCTTTCATATGGTATTTTTTTAAAAGCGGCAGAGCATGAGTGAGGTTGTTTA
>CAYMKD010000413.1:0-2318 GCA_964390435.1 uncultured Pseudobdellovibrionaceae bacterium
GCCGCAGCTTTCAAAAAAATCATAAAGCCCTCTGGCAATCTCTCTGTCTCCTGAGGGTTCAGGATGAGATATGGGTTTCATAGGTGCATAAAATGCGATTTTTAAGCCTAAATCTTTTTTGATCAGCTTTGCAGTAACTTCGGCTCCCTCAATAGCAAGATCTAACTTTGGATAAGGGGCATTTAAGGCCTTTTTAATGCAGTTTAAAAATAAATCTTCTTTTAGATCATTTTCACTTAAAGAGTGAAGCAGTCCCATTTGGCTTAAGCGCTCAAGCCTTAGGCTTTGTTCAAAATTATCCATATAAGGCAGAACAAGAGCAGGGGTTCTTGTACGCAATAAATCCATAACCGTATTATAGCCGCCTAAACTAATAGAGAGAGCGCATTGCGAAAGCTCAGATTGAAAATCAGATAAAAAATCTTTAATAAAAAGATTTGGAGTTTTATTTGAGATTTCAAGGAGCTCTTGTTTTGTTGCTAGATCAGGTTTAGCACTGAGGACGAGCCAAAATTCATAATCCAAAAATTTTTGAGCTGCATGAGCTGAAGCTTTAAGTAAGTTTTTTCCAACATCACTACCGCCCTGACTTACTAGGATTCGCTTTTTTCTGTGCGGAGTGACTTTGCTTGTGTTGCCTGCGGCGATAAATCCTGTGTAAGTCATTTTGTCTTTAATTAAATCTGTGCGACTAAAAGTTTCATCAAGTTTAATAAGCTGGGGGTCGGAATGCACAAAAACCCTATTAAAATATTTATTAATGATCGCAGCCGTTTTTGGATCTCTATGCTCAGCATCCTCTTTACTGACTAATATATCTCTTACAGAGCAATAAACTTTAGCTTTTGGGGAATGAGTTTTTACTTGATCTATAAGGTTTAGAATTTCATTCTTAAATTTATTTCTACCAAAGGGAAAGAGCTCTACAATAATGGCCTGATATGTTGTGTCTTTCAAAGTATCTAAAATGAGCTTTCTTTTATTAAAAATCTCATCAGAACTATATTGCTCACTTGGGTCGTAAAGTTCTTTGCTTTCTTCATGCATTAAAAGAGGAGGCAAATACAAGTGATTAAAGTTTTTGTGTACGAGAGTGCGGCGGACATCAGGGCCACCTTGAATAAAGTCGACCTTAAAATTTTCTAAAAGCTTCTCAGTTATAGCAAGACTTCTTGTTAGATGCCCAATTCCTAACAAATGTTGGCAATAAAATAAAATTCGATTTGAGCTCACAACAAATCTCTATAAGGTTTAAGTAAATTCTCACATAAATCAATGCACTGATGACTCTCAAAAACCTCTTGAACTCTCTTGCGACCTGCTTTAGCGAGGCTTTGAGCTAATTCAGGATTCTGTATAAGTTCTTTAATAGCATTTGCTAAGGCTTTTACATCCCTCTCTGCTACTAAGAGTCCATTTTGATGATCTATTATAAGTTCCGGAATCCCAGAGACTGTTGTGGCAATAACAGGAATTTCCATAGCCATGGCCTCAGCCAATGTGTTGGGAATGCCATCGCGATCACCACTTTGAGTTGCAAAAGAGGCATTGATATAAATACCTTTTTGTTTCATGCGCTCGATAAGCTCAGGCTGTGTGGCATGTCCATGCAGAGTTACTTGAGAGTTTAAGTTTAAATCTGAAATGAGCTTTGAGATCTCCTCTTTCATTTCTCCAGCTCCGTAAATATCATACTGGAAATCATAGCCCTCATTTTTAATAATTTTAAGTGCTTGAAGAATATCGGGGTAACCTTTTTTTTCAACTAAACGACCTACTGTGAGCAATTGAACCTTGTTTCCCCTTGTGGGCAAGATAGAGAGGTCAGATGGAATAAAAGTTTTAGTATCAATGCCATGATAGACCTTATGAATTTTGCTAGAGTCAATGCCTGGAATTTTTTTTAAATATTCGACATTATATCCTGTGCAGGTCATCAGAAATCTGGATTGATTGATTCTCTTAGCCAAGGACTTCTCAGAAATTGTATAAATATCTTTTGCATGAGCTGAGATTGAGTAAGTTAAACCTGAAAGACGACTCAACCAAAAGGCCAACTCCGTTGGCGCATGAATAAAGTGAGAGTGGATGTGTTTTACATGAGAACCATCACCGAGCTTTTCTTGAGAGATTAACCAGCCGGCTTGCAAAAAGCGTTTAATGGGGCTGTCATCCCAAGTGACAAGGCTTTCAGAAAGAGCTGAAGTCATCAAAAGACTATAGCGAAGAGGATTCCTTTTAAAAACAGCGAAGTTATTTTTAAAAATCTGTTTGTAGGCTGGTCTAATATATTCAGGCAAATAAATAACTGGAGCCTT
>CAYMKD010000414.1:0-2317 GCA_964390435.1 uncultured Pseudobdellovibrionaceae bacterium
GGCTCCATTAGTTGTACGATTCCAATTAAGCAATCCCACTTTAGCTTTTACAAGAGCTTGCTCATATAAGCTTCTATCTTGTGAGAAAAGAGCCATTACTAAACCGTAGCCCGTTGAGTTTACATAACTCATCGTTTGATCAAAATCATCAACTGTATAGATAGCTACATTGGGACCAAATATTTCACTTTTTTGATAAACAGATTCTGGATTAAATTCTTTTACTAAATTAATACTTGGAGTAACGTAATGACCTTTACGTTTAAGGTCTAAGACCTTACCACGCATCATTCCTTCACAGCCCTCTCGCTTAGCAATCTCTTGAAATCTTAAATACTTCTCTACAGAGGCTGAGTTAATAAGTGGGCCCATGAAAGGGTTTTCTGCCCAATAACCTATAGTGAGTTTTTTAGCTGCCTGATAAAAACGTTCAGTAAATTCTTCTGCTACTTTAGCGTGCACAAAAATACGACTTGTACATGAGCATCTCTGCCCAGCAGTCATGTAACCACCAACAAGGCTTTCATATATTGCTTTGTCTAAATTAGCATCTTCCCAAACGACAGTGGCGTTTTTACCACCCATTTCTAGAGCAAGAATTTTCCAATAATGGCGCATCGTCTCTTGTTTAATATTAAGTCCCACTTCGTAAGAGCCCGTGAAGAGAACACCGTCTACTTTTTCGTTTATAACTAGCCTTCGTCCCGCCTCTCCATCTCCTTGAACAAGGTTAAATACTCCTGGAGGAAACTCAGCTTTTTCAAAAAGTTGTGCCATAAACTGGCCGACTGCCGGTGTTTGCTCTGAAGGTTTAAACACTATGGTGTTGCCCATTGCAAGAGCTGGGATTATGTGTCCGTTCGGTAAATGCGCTGGAAAGTTAAATGGTCCTACAACCGCCATGACTCCACGAGATTTTTAACGAATAACCCCCTCAACACCCGGAAGAGCATTTTCAATATGTTCTTCAGCAACGAGTTTCATTGAGTAGTTCAGTGTGATATCAATTTTACTAGCTAAAGCTTTAGCTTCTGTAAGCGCTTCCCACAAAGGTTTTCCTGAGTCTCTGGCAATCACTTCAGCCATAGCATCCGTATGATTTACAAAAACTTCTTTAAGGCGCCAAAGATAGCGTTCACGCTCTTCTTGTGGTAGCAAGGCCCAGCTTGAATACGCTTTAGCTGCTGATTCACAGGCCATATCAACATGATCATAACGAAAGGGCACAACCATAACTTGATCGTTTAAATCTGCCGGGCTTAAATCTTTAAACTCTCCGTCAGGGCGCTCTTCTGGTTTAATGAACTGGCCATTTATGTAGTCACCCATATATTGAATAGGAAATTTAAAACTCATATTTACTCCCCTTTTTGAAAGTTAAGTGGCGACAGCATAACTTCTTGGTTCAACTCAAGATCTAATAAATTTCTAAATTTGTTTGGTATTGAAATTTCATCTCCGCGAATATCAAACGAGGCCTGAACGCAGCGATAATCTTCATCCATTCTTCCAATAATTCCTAACTCTTTATAAGAGGGATCTTTAAATTCGGCCAAGCGGTACGGTTTTGAGAGTTTTATTGGCAAAATTTCTTTGGTTTTTGCACCAAAGTGGGGGCCACCATCAAATGGATCCACTTCCTCTAAATATGTAAAGCCTATCGACTCAAGTAAGTGTTGTGCAGGCCTTGTGCTCTCACCCACGCGTCCCAATACAAGCCTTGCCTTAGCTTCAAGTAAACAAAGATAAATGTCTTCTTCTGGAAACAGGCTACCAATAAACTCTTTATGACTTTGGCTAAGCAAATCTGCCTCTTGATAGGGAAGACCCGTGAATCTTCTTCCCAAAGCTTCCCAAAATTCACTTCGTCCCTCTTCTGTTAATGGCGGCGTTAGCTCACATAAAACTCGATCTTCAAAACGATCTGGGTGAATAGCCATGTAATTAAAACGAGAAAGGCTAATTTGTTTTCCCAACTTTTCAGGTCTACGACGATAAGACTTATCAATGAGAAGCCCACCAATTTCTGTTGGTCCCTCTGTATCAATCTGAAAACGCAATACCTGATGAATAAAGCCAAGTCCAAGATCTTCACTAAAGTGGTTTTTTTTTATGATTTTAAAAAAGTAATGCGGAATTTCCTCCGAGCCATGTTTTGCAATAATCAGAGAGCTTCCCATTATGAATTTTTCTTCTACATCTTCTAAAACAAATAAATATTCAGCCTTATCTTTTTCTAGCTCTCCTGCGAAAGAAGCAATACTGTTTTCAATTTTTTTACTTAATACTTTTTTGTCTCCAGGTAAGTTAAGCAAAG
>CAYMKD010000415.1:0-501 GCA_964390435.1 uncultured Pseudobdellovibrionaceae bacterium
TGAAATAAGTTTCTCAGGAGAAAATGAAGATACTGCTGAAAGTATGCAAAGCTTATTAAGAGCTTTTGGTGTAGCAGCTTTACTTATATTTATGATTTTAGTTTTAACTTTTCAAAGTTTTCTCCAACCAGTGCTGGTTCTTTTAGCTCTCCCACTTGGTTTTATCGGCGTTGTATTTGCACTTCTTATTCACGGTCGCCCATTAAGTTTCATGGCTATTTTAGGTATTATTGCTTTAGCAGGCGTGATCGTTAATAATGCCATTGTTTACATCGACTTTTTTAACAACCGTAGAAAAGAGAATATGCCTATTGAAGAGGCCCTCGTAGAAGCAGCGACCACAAGGCTTCGGCCAATTATTTTAACTTCATTAACCACTGTGTTGGGGCTTATGCCAACAGCCTATGGTTTTGGAGGAAGCGATGGTTTTGTAATGGCCCTGGCCCTGGCCTTAGGTTGGGGTCTTATGATTGGTTCTCTACTTACAGTCTTTTTATTTCC
>CAYMKD010000415.1:511-2311 GCA_964390435.1 uncultured Pseudobdellovibrionaceae bacterium
ATTTTATGTATCATAGAAGATATAAAGTTATTTAGTCATAGACAAATCAGACAACTTATTAAAAAAGGAGTCTAGTGCAATTTACTTCAATCTCTCTAAGTTATAATTTTTTTGTTAAACTTTTAAACAAATTCATGACCTTGGGTCAGCTCAATACTCAAGTAATCTCTATGTTGGCCGATTTATAAATTATGAGAAATTTAGCTATGCACGGATTTAGCACGGCTCTAATTATTGTCATGATGTCACTTACAGCCTGCAACAATAATTCGTTTGAAGAAACACAAGTTCCTGCTCCTATTACTGCTCCTCAAGATGAGCAGAAAACCCCTGATACAGATCAGCCTGAGGATGAGCCTGAGATGCCCGTTAATCCTCCTACAAATCCATCTGAACCTGCTAACCCATCTGAGCCTACAAATCCGATTACAGAGCCTACAGATCCAATAACAAATCCTAACCCAATAGAACCAACGCCTGAGCTACCTTTTGCGGTCTGTTCAAAATTAAACTTTAAAGATGTTACGTGGCCTCTTGAATTAGATCTTTTTGAACAGGAGATGTTTAAACTTTCATTAAATCTATCAGGTCAATTTGAAGGCCACGATGGATGGAGCAATATTACAAACAATTTTGATAATACTGGGCTTAGCATGGGCCTGTTAAACCAAACATTAGGTACTGGCTCTCTACAACCTTTACTAGCAAAAATGAGAGTACATAATTATCCAGTTATGAATCAAGTTTTCGCAAAAGAAAGATTTGATAGCATCAGCGGAATGCTTGAACCTTGGCTTTCTAGTGTAAATGTTCAATCTTATGAAGATTTAGATTATTCACCACTTGATAAAGAGTGGAATGATCGCGTTAATGCTTTTGCAACTTCAAAAACTCAAAAAAGTGTCCAATGGGCCATGAATAATTTGTATACATCATCTGGAGTAAATAAACCTTTTAAAAAAGAATGGAAAAAAGAACTCCAAGACTTAGCCAATACACCACAATATGTATCACTACAACTTGAAGCAGCTCAACGTTATCATAATAAGGCCATGATATATGTAGATCTGATAGGAGTAAGAGATTTAAGAACCTATTTATTTATGTTTGATGTGATTGTGCAAAATGGTGGGATCAAGCAAAGTGAATTTAATGAAGCTCTTGAATGGAGAAGATCAAATCCAGATTCTACTGATACAGATTTATTATTAACTTTATTAGAGATTAGACTTCGTAGAACAATTCCCAAGTGGGCTCCTGATGTTCGAGCGAGAAAAACAGCAATGATTATGGGAAAAGGTAAAGTACACGGTTCAAATCGAAATTTTGAAAAAGAATATTGCTATAAAAGCTCTATCCCACTTCAATAGATATTAATTAAGACAGGTTTTCCATTTCGGAAGTAGCCTCAAGCCAAAGCGCTTCAAGTAACTCTATGTTTTTGCTATTTTCAGACATTTTATTTACTAGTTTATTGATATCTGGAGTTCCAGCAATTAAGGTTTGATTAATTTCTTGATTTTCTTCTTCTAATTTATTTATTTTAGTTTCATAATCTTGAATTTGTCTTTGTAGAAATCTAATTTTTTTATCTAATTCTTTTTTGTTGGAAATCTTAGGTTTAGTTATTTTTTTCTCTGATACAGTTGCAATAACAGGTTCGCCCTCATCTTCACTCGCCAACCTTTTTTGCAAGCTCCAAACATACTCATCATAGGTTCCTGGATAAAGCTGCGCTTGCCCAAAAGAAACCTCTAAAATACGACTTGCCACACGCCTAATAAAACCCCGATCATGACT
>CAYMKD010000416.1:0-2292 GCA_964390435.1 uncultured Pseudobdellovibrionaceae bacterium
TGAGAATGCTGTGCAAAAAGGCATCGACACTCTAGGCTCAAGAGATGCTTGGGTTTTAATTCGCAATGGTTTTGAAGGCGATAAGGATTATCTGGCAAAAACTATGGCCGCAATTATAATTATGAAAAATCCTGAATCACTTAAATAGAGTAGTGTCGTGGGGGGCTTTTTTCAGAAGGCCCCTGTTTTACCAGAGTTTATTATCGGCGAAGATTTTTTTGCTAATCTCTTTGGCTTGACAACATGAATGGGGTGATGAAAAAAACCATATTTTATCATTTAAAACACTTTTATTTGGTCTAAATAAAGTTTTATGCTATGCATGAGCAATGATAAATCCAGTAATAGAGCAATTAAGTTCAGAAACTTTAGCTGTTGTTTGCGAAAAAATAGGAGGGACTCCAGAGGCCTGGGATATCTCTGAAATTGGCGATGGCAATGTAAATCTAATATTTAAAGTTTTAGGTCCTAAGGGGCAGGTGCTTTTAAAGCAAGCCGTACCCTATTTGCGATGTGTGGGGGAGAGTTGGCCCTTAAGTTTAAAGCGAAATTATTTTGAGTATAAAACTCTTGGCTTTCATGCTGATGTTGCTAGTGAGTATTTGCCTGAGGTCTATGCGTTTAACGAAACTTCATCATCAATGGTCATGGAGTTTTTAGGAAGCCACATTATCTTACGCAAGGGAATGATGAGTGGAATTAAGTATAAAAACTTCTCCAAACACATCAGTGATTACATGGCACGAACTTTATTTTTTACTTCTGATTTGGCACTTTCTGCAGGTAAGAAAAAAGACATGATGAAGCTTTATTGTGAGAATGTAGATTTATGTAAAATCACAGAAGATCTAATTTTTACCGACCCCTATTACAAAGCTAAAGAAAATAAATGGACTTCTCCAGAGCTTGATTCTTTAGTTGCAGAAATTCAAAATGATACAAAACTTAAAGTGGCCGCAATAGAAATGAAGGCTAAATTTTTAACTTCTGCTGAAGCTCTTATTCATGGGGATCTTCATTCTGGCTCTATAATGGTAAATGAGTCTGAAACAAAAGTGATTGATCCAGAGTTTGCGTTTTATGGGCCAATGGCATTTGATCCGGGGTTATTAATTGGTAATTTTCTTTTAAGCTATTTTAGTCAAGATGGCTTAGCTCATGCTCAGAGTGAAACTTATGAAAATTGGATTTTAAATCAAATTGTAGAGATATGGATTGGGTTTGAAGAAAAGTTCTCTAGCCTTTGGGAGACCAGCCTAACAGGTGATTATATATCAATTGATTTGCAAAACAGTAGCGACAGCAAAGAGTTGATCTTAAAAGTGAGAACAGCTTTTATTAAGCAACTTTTTACAGACAGCATTCGATTTGCAGGAGCTGAAATGATAAGACGTATTTTAGGTTTAGCTCATGTAGCAGATCTTGATAATATTGTTGACTCGAAAAAAAGAGCTGCTTGTGAAACCAGAGCTTTAAAGATGGCAAGAGAGCTTTTAGTGAACCATCAAAATTTTCTAAGACCATTAGATCTTGTGATGTTTGCAAAAAAAATTAAAGAAGAGAAAGCTCTTCAATGAAACAACTTATTTCTTTAGGTTTAAAATACGAAAATAATAAACTCTTAGTTCTTGATCAGAGCCTATTACCACATGAAGAAAAATGGCTTGTTGTTGATAACTGTGATCAAATGGTGGAGTTGATTAAAAGACTTGCCATTCGTGGCGCACCTCTTATTGGGATTGCGGCGGCTTTGGCCATAGGTCAAAGTGCGGCCCAGGGTGAGAGTCTTGATACTCTTTATGTAGCAGCGAAAAAACTTCGAGAAGCTAGACCTACAGCAGTTAATTTAATGGCCGCAATGGATCGACTTATTTTAAATCAAAATCCTCAAACACTTACTCATAATTGGTTGGTAGCAGAAGCTGAGAGAATTTTTGAAGAAGATGTAGAGCTATGTGAAGCTATGTCTAATCGTGGAGCTGCAGTTATTAATGACGGCGATGGAATTTTAACTCACTGTAATACGGGTGGACTTGTTTCAGCAGGAATTGGCACAGCCTTAGGAGCCATTCGCAGAGCCCATGAGCAAGGCAAAAAGGTTCATGTGTATGTTGATGAGACTCGTCCACTTTTGCAAGGCGCAAGGCTCACCACTTGGGAGTTAGAAAGATTGTCTATTCCATATACATTAATTTGTGACAATATGGCTGGTTTTTTAATGGCTTCAGGAAAAGTTCAAAAAGTTTTTGTAGGCTCAGACCGAATTGCAAAAAATGGTGACTTTGCTAATAA
>CAYMKD010000417.1:0-2291 GCA_964390435.1 uncultured Pseudobdellovibrionaceae bacterium
GGCGTAATATTGGGCCGTGTTGAAATGTTAAAAACCTTATTACAAAAAGGTGAGACAGACGCTAATAAGTTATTAAAAATTTCGGACACCATTGAAATCACAGCCCAGCGGATAGAAAAAATTGTACAAAGCATGAGAAACTTTGCTCACAATGCCGAACATGATGATTTAACAAGTGAGAGTTTAAAACTCATTTTTGATCAAACACTAGAATTATGTAACGAAAGATTTAGGAACAATGCTATTAACTTGAAAATAGATCTTTCTAATCCTCAATTAAAAATAAATTGCCGCCCTACCCAAATAATTCAAGTTCTTTTAAATTTGCTTAGCAATAGCATTGATGCTGTTAAAGATCTTTCAGATAAATGGGTTCAACTTTCTGCTCACGAAGGAAGTGATACTATCTATATATATGTCACGGATAGTGGAAATGGCATCGCCTCTGATGTTATTAACAAAATTTTTAGCCCCTTCTTTTCCACCAAGGAAGCAAAGTACGGTACGGGATTGGGCCTTAGCATATCTCAGGGACTAATTAAAGCCCATCACGGCAAACTCTACTATGATAACGAGCATCCATTTACTCGCTTCGTCATTGAGTTACCAAAAAAATTGTAGATACGGACATAATGACCTCATCTTATCTTTTCTCATGAGAATAATTACCTCATTTTTTTTAATTTATTAAATCTACTCATCAAATTCTTAACTTCAGGCTTGGCACGCTTGTTGCCTTATAGGGTTTGTATGAGTATAAACGGAATTGCTCATCACAAACACCACAGCAATGACGCTAAGTGGTCAAAGGGGGAATTATGAAACGTTCATTATTGTTATTTTTTAGCATAGTTACTTTAACACTAGGTTCTTATGCAAGCAGCAATACAGTAGAAGAAAAAGAGGTTATTGTTGGTCTTAGTGATGCCTACATTCCAGGTGGGTTTGACTCTCAATCAGATGTTTTCATTATTGCAAACGGATTGTTTCCAAATGGCTGTTATCGCTGGAATCGAGCCGATGTGGAGCATAAGCAAAATAATCTTCATGAAGTAAAAGCTATTGCAAGTGTCAGTCAAGGAATGTGCTTAATGGTTCTTATTCCTTTCACAAAAGAAATTCATTTAGGTCAACTAGGTTCTGGTGAGCACACCATTCGTCTTGTAAATGGCGATGGAACTTATAATGATAAAAAACTCACAATTGAGTAAGCCTTTAAAACTCACAGACTTTAATGTACAATTAAGGTCTGTGAGGCCTTTTTTTATTATGAAAAATTTAATTGTTTTCTTAAGCCATTTAATTTTTTTAGTAGGTTGCTCAAAGCAAGAGTCAATGAAAGAAGTAAGATGGTCCATTAATTCAGGCTCTGAACCCTCAGCCGAAGAGATTCGCTCACAAGCTCAATTTAAAACCACGAGTTTTATCAAAACTAATAATGAGCGCATTTCATTATCTGAACAAAACCATGACGATATCCTTATCAAGGGCAGCTCATTAAAAGAGGTTTACAATAAAGATGGCAATCTTATATACCTACATGGTTTTTTAAACGATAACCTAAATTTTAGTTCTGCTTTTAAAACTAAAGTTAAAAATATTAAAAATCGCAAATACAGTCTTCTTGCTAATTTAAAAAATAGCATCCCTGAATTAAAAAAAGCAGATCGCATTTGGCCACTGCAGTTGATCTTAGATGGAAAAAAACTTTACTGGGAATTGGATTATTTGCCTCAAGGGAAATCTTACGCCATAAGGCTCAACATTGATCCTAACGGCATTATTATTAATAAACTCCAGCTAGGCTCTCACCTCTCTGGAGAAAGCGCTCTGTACCCCGAAGGCCCAAGAGCGAGCTCTCTGACAGAAGTTCCCATTCTTAATTTAATTGGCGATGGTGCCCTTACTCACAGAGCTTTTAAAGTAAGTACCGACTTAACAGAAAAGGCCTATAGCCCTGATCACAAATATTTTTACCCGACTCAAGATCCTAGATTCAATGAAGTACAAACTTATTATTTTATAGAGAAATTTTTAAGATACTACCAAGAGGAGCACGGCCTTTCTCTGCCATTTTCTTTAGAAGCCAAAGTGAATATTGAAGCAGATGGCAAGCCCACCAATACTGCATTTTATTTTAGAGGCTGCATTCGCTTAGGGGCTGGAGACAATATCGGCTATGCTAGAATCCCACAAGATCCAAGTATTGTTATGCATGAAACTTCACATGCTCTTGTAGAGGCCATCAGTCAGCTTCCTTACGAAGGAGAAGGTGGCTCTATTAATGAAGC
>CAYMKD010000418.1:0-2291 GCA_964390435.1 uncultured Pseudobdellovibrionaceae bacterium
GCTTGTGTAAGTATCAGTAAGGAACGCTGGTGTGACTCTTCTCAACCAAGTTGGCTAGAGTTACGCGCTCGGCAAGTGGCTTATGTAAAAAAATCCATAGAAAATGGACTTGCTTCAAATCTATCTGTTGCGGAGTTTAACTTAGATAAAGATGAATCAAAAAAGGTGGACTTATCGTGAGCCTTTTTGATTACACTTATTTGCCTATTGATTTAAAAGTCTCTGAGAGTTTGCTTGAGAAGTTTTCCTCAGAAATTCTTTTAGCACCTGAGGAATCATGGTACTGGAGCTCTTACCGTCAATGTCGACTTTTGCCTTTATATACTGGCGGCGGTTTTTATAAGGAAGAGGAGATGTCCAAGCACGACCTTTCTTTTAAGTGGACAGAGCCTGCAAAAAAAATGACCACACTTATAAGTTGGATTGAGACTGAGCTCTTTGCTTGGATGGACCCAAAGCCTCGCATTAATGTGATTCGCTCAAAACCTGGGGCTGAAATTGTTCCTCATATTGATTGCTCAGAAGCTGATTATAACTTGCTTCAACACAAGTTAAGAATAGTTTGTCAGGGAAACAAAGACACTTTGTATTTTCTTAAAGAAAATGGTGAAAAAGCATTTGTTACAGGTTCACATCCAGCCTATATAATTGACGGCTCTCATTGCCACGGTATGAGCAATTTGGGGGATCAAGAAAAAATAACTTTATGCTTCGGTAACCCATGGAATGGACAACAGGGAAGCTTTTATGAGGACTTACTTTCTAAAAGTGCAGATCAGTTTTCGCACGACGTAATTTTAAGAACAAAGATTGGTCGACCCTACTCTAAAGAATGGTTTAAAAAGTGATTGCCAGTTTAGATAAAAAACTAAAAATTCTTGTTTCAATTCCTAATTGGACGAGTACGGTTTTATATCTACCTTATATTTATGGTTGCTTAAAATCAGCTTGTGACAAAAATGAACTTTTAAAGTCTCACCTTGAATGGCTAGAACCCATTTTTGAGGTCAACACCGCCGAACAGTTATTAAAAAAATATAACCTAGCGGAAATTGATGTGTTCGCAATGAGCTGTTATGAGTGGAATTGGCCCCTGCAGCTCGAGATGGCAAAAAAGATAAAAGACGTAAATCCTGAGTGTCTTATTGTAGCCGGCGGCCCCCAACCTAACTGGACAAACTCTGAAGAAGACTTAAAAATTCTTGATGTCATTGTAAAATATGATGGTGAAGAGACATTTCCACAGTTAATGCTTTGGAGACTTGGGCATTACAATATAAAAGATATTAATAATTTAATTTTAAAAGATGGCTCACAAACTCCTTATAAAAAACCACAAGATCTTACAGATTTTTCATCGGCTTATTTACTCAACAAAGAGATGTTTGAATTTTGCATCCAAAAGTTGAGATCAGAACAAAAAAAAGTCTATGCCATGTTAGAAACTCACAGAGGTTGTCCCTATAGTTGTAGTTTTTGCGACTGGGGTTCTGCAACTATGGCTAGAATTAGGCCTTTTGATGCTAAACAAGTTAGAGACGAAATTGAGTGGATGGGACAACAAAAAGTTGAGGTTGTTTTTATTACGGATGCTAATTTTGGAATTTCGCCTCAAGATATTAAGACAGCGCAGTGGATTGTTGAAACGAAACAGAAATACGGTTATCCAAAGAGAATTCTCTGGAATGCAGCAAAAAACAATGTAAACCGAGTTGTTGAAATCGGTAAAATTTTGCATGAGCATGCTCTGATTGACTGTGTTCCTGTTTCTTTTCAACATACTATGGCTTCTGTATTAGACTCCATTGATCGCAAAAACATTAAAATAGAAAATCTTAAGCTTGCAGTTACTGAGTTTGAAAAGCACAAAGTCCCTACGATGGCTGTTTTAATAGCGGCTAATCCAGGTGACACTTATACAAATTGGCAACAGGCCTGGGGAGATTTAATATCCTGGGGTTTCCATGAAGATATTCAAACTCACTTATTCGCAATACTGCCAAATGCTCCAGCAGCAAATAAAAACTATATTAATAAATGGGGCATTAAAACCATGAGACGCCCTTCGCCTCGTACTCGGGTGCTTAAAGATGAGGCTGACCTTAAGGATTACTTATCAAGTAAATCTGAGTATATTTGTGAAACTAAGAGTTTGCCTAAAGAAGATTTTATTAAGTGCATGGTGTTTTCTGACTTTTGTAAGGCTTTTCATAACTCAGGACTTACGCGATTTATCAGTCAGTATCTTTATTTTGAGCATAAAGTGCCTTACTTAAATTTTTATAGAGAGT
>CAYMKD010000419.1:0-2290 GCA_964390435.1 uncultured Pseudobdellovibrionaceae bacterium
AACTGCCTTCACAGATTATGGAAAATTGGGTTAAAGAAAAAGAAGCCCTTGATTTATTTGCTAAACATTATGAGACCAATGCTGCCATTCCTGCTGAACTTATTGAGAAAATTAAAAAGAGCGCCAGGTTTCAAGCCGGTTACAACTCTCTGAGACAACTCAGCTTTGCGTATCTGGATATGGCTTGGCACACAGAAGATCCAAAAAATATTAGCAGCGTTCCAGACTACGAAGATAAAGTTTCAATGCGCACTCGTTTGTTACCAAAAGCTAAGGGAGTGAACTCCTCTTGCAGTTTTTCACATATATTTGCTGGCGGCTACTCAGCTGGTTATTACAGTTACAAGTGGGCTGAAGTTCTGGATGCTGATGCCTTTGAGTTTTTTAAAGAAAAAGGACTTTTTAGCCAAGAGGTGGCGGGCCTATTTCGCTCTTTTATCCTCTCAAGAGGAGGCACTGAGCACCCGATGGAACTCTATAAAAAATTTCGTGGCAGAGAGCCAGATCCTACAGCTCTTTTACGCAGGGATGGACTTATTTAATGTCTCGCGAATCTAAAAAACTCTTAATTAAAGAACGCAGTCACATTGCTTTAGCTTACCGCCCAGGTGGACCGGCTTTAAAGTTAGCCGTTAAATTAGCCTCGTGGCTTAAGAAGAAACAATTTAGCGTTTACACTTTGCCTGAACAAAAAGTCATTGCCGGCACAAGTCTTATTAAACAAAGTAAACAGCTTGAAAAGCTCAGCCTTGTCATTGCTCTTGGTGGCGATGGCACTTATTTAAGAGCCGCCAGACTTCTTGCCGGAAGAACTGTGCCTATCCTGGGAGTTAATCTTGGCTCTCTAGGATTTTTAACTGGCACTTCTGCTGAAAAACTTTTTGAAATGGTGAGTGAAGCTCTGGGTGGAGAGCTTGAACTCGAACCGCGTGCTATGCTTGAAGTACAAGTTCGCAAGAATCGCAAAACTGTTTTGAGCGATTTAGCTCTCAATGATGTGGTAATTGAAAGAGGATCTTTAAGCCAGCTGATCAATTTAGTGATTAAAACTGGCTCCACTCTAGTGAGTGAGCTCAAAGCCGATGGTTTAATTATTTCAAGCCCCACAGGCTCAACAGCTTACAATCTCGCCGCGGGCGGCCCACTTTTGCATCCTGAAGTTTCAGCATTGGCCGTAACGCCTATTGCACCTCATAGCTTAACAAGTCGCCCTCTCATTTTTCCAGATAAAATAAAGCTGAGCTTTCGCTTAAAAGGTGATAATCAACGAGCCCATATGGTCGTTGATGGACGAAAAGTTCTTGATTTGAGCTCAGCGCATGAGGTGCTCATTAGCCGTAGCCGAAAAGATCATTACTTTGTCCGACATCCGAAGAAAGACTTTTTTGTATTGCTTAGAGATAAACTTAAATTTGGCGACCGTGCTTGAATAGAACTCATGGGGGGAATCCATGTTATTAGAACTTAAAGTGGCCCACTTTGCCATTATTGAAAACCTGCACATCCAGTTTAAAAAAGGACTTAATATTTTAAGTGGCGAAACGGGAGCTGGAAAATCCATTTTACTTAAAAGTCTCTCTTTACTTATGGGCCACAAAGGTTCAGCCGAATCTATTCGCACCGGCCAAGAACAGGCCATTATAGAGGGATATTGTGAGCTAAAAGATCGCCCTGATATTACTGAGAGTCTAAAAAACAGAGGCATTGAAGTTGAAGATGGTATTTTAATTGTACGAAGAGTTTTAAAATCGGGAGACAAAAGCCGGGTATACTTAAACGGCTCTCTTTGCTCTCTTACAGATTTACGTGATGTGGTTGCCCCACTTATTGAGGTCACAGGGCATACCGCTCCTTTGATTGAAATGACAGGACAACATGAAAGCCGTCACCTTTTATCAAAATCTTATCATTTGGATCTTCTGGATCAGTATTTAGGAGTTTTTGATCTCAGACGTGATTTTGAAAATAAATTTCACGAAAGACAAAATCTACTTAAAGAAATTGAGCAGCTGACTCAAGATTCACAAAATAAAGCCCAGAGAATTGACTTCTTACAGTTTCAAAGAGATGAAATCTCTAATTTAGATTTAAAACCTGGAGAGGATGAAGAACTCACCAGCCAAATCAAGCGGTTAAAAAACAGTTCGCGTCTGAGCCAATTTTTAGAACAAGCCGAAAGTGCTCTTTATAATGATGATGACTCAGCAACAAGTCGCCTTCATCTCGTTTTACAAAGAGGTCATGAGCTCTCTAATGTAGATTCTGAATTGTCCGATAAACTCGCACAACT
>CAYMKD010000420.1:0-2285 GCA_964390435.1 uncultured Pseudobdellovibrionaceae bacterium
AAGAGGCTCTGATATACTTTGTTCAAATTGATTTATAATCGGCATAATACTTAAAAGTTTGTTGATTTTTAGTTCTTCGCTACTCAATGAACTATTTAAAGCAGAAATGATGTTCTCTGATAAATCTTTACATTCAGATTTTATATTTTTTTTACTTTGAATATTTTTTTGAATAGCCATGATTCGAGGGGTTGAGCGTAGATAAAGCTCAGGGCCAGTAGCCAATGCTGGCCATGCTTGTGGTACAAAAGAGAGGTTTAGGCTTTTTTTATCCTCTAATAATTGTGCAAGACGCCAAAATGACAAAGCGCAAACTGCATCTGTTAAAAAATTAAGAGGTTGGTGGGTTTCGTTTGAACTTTCAGGTTTTATAATGAGTTGGGAAGGGGTTAGTACGCTGCCTGCTTGAGTGGCGATTTCGATACTAAATCCAAATTGAGATGACATAAACCCTCCTGGTATCAATTCTTTTAATCGGCCTATTTAAGGTATTTTATGAGTGCAAGTTTCATTTCTTTGATGCTTCTTGCCTTTGGTCTTAGACTGGGAGCAGAATACTTACTATGAATCAGCATTTTATTGATGCTCATTGCCATATTGCAGATCCAAGATTCACTGAGACTTGGTCTCAGGTCTTAAAATATTCCAGGCAAAAGCAGATTTCTTATTTCTTAATGGCTGGAGTTGGCCCTGTAGATTGGCAGAGACAACTGGAGTTAAAACAAATGGATTCAGGTTTAATTCCATGTTTTGGTCTTCATCCTTATTGGATTGCAGAACATACGGAGGAAGAGTGTGAATTAGCTCTAAATACCCTAGCACCACTTTTGAATCAAAGTTGTGGAATTGGAGAGCTTGGATTTGATGGCAGACCTCATATTTTAAAAGACTCTGAATCTAGACAGTTACAGTTTTTTGAAGACCAACTGCAAATGGCTCATATGTTTCAAAAGCCAATGGTGTTGCACCTAGTGCAGTGTCATGAATTAGCTCTGAGAACCTTAGATGTGTGGGGCGTGCCCAAAAGCGGAGGTTTTGTTCATGCATTTAATGGCAGTATTGAAAAAGCCATGGATTTTATTCGCCGTGGGCTATTAGTTTCTGTGGGCAGTGCTATTTGTTACGAAAAAAACTCAAAGCTTCGTAATGCCATTAAAGAGCTTCCATTAGAGTACTTACTAATTGAAAGTGACAGCCCGGATCAAGCGCTGCCTGAAAATAAAGGCGAGATAAATGAGCCTAGTTCAATTTGGCAAGTTGCAAAAAAAATAGCTCTCATTAGGGAATTGACAGCTGAGGAAGTTTTAGCGATCAGTAGATCTAATCTTATGCGTTTATTTCAGTGGAGTTCTTTAGATGCAATTAACAAATAACTTAGATGAACAAGAAAGCTACCGATTGCATAGGCGTTTTGATCGCTTTGCCAGGCTAGTTGGAGATGAGGTCATGTTGGCCTTAAAAAATACCAAAGTCATGATCATTGGTTTAGGTGGAGTGGGCTCGTGGGCAGCAGAGTCTTTAGTAAGATCTGGCGTTGGACATATTGTATTAATGGACTTCGATGAGATTTGTATCACAAACACAAACAGACAGTTGCATACATTAACAGGTTTAATTGGTCAGAAAAAATCTGAAGTGATGTCGGCACGTCTTAAAAGTATTAATCCGCAATTGAGAGTGACAAGTTATGCTGAGTTCTACTCAAAAGAAAATCACAGTCGAATTGAGAATGAGAAGCCAGATTATATTATTGAAGCTATTGATAATTTAACGGCGAAATCTTATTTGCTCTATAGAGCTAGGCAAGATGGTTTAAAGTTAATTGCTTGTGGGGGAGCTGCGGGCCGACTTGATTTAGAGAATATTTTTATTAAAGATTTAAGCGAAACAACTCAAGATCAAATGTTAGCACAGGTCAGAAAAATACTTCGTCAAGATTATGATTTTCCCAAAGAAGATTTGTTTAACATACCTTGTGTGTTCTCAACTGAACCAGCACTTCTGCCAAAGTCTCTTAAATACGATCAAGGTTCGGGGTTTCAATGCATTTGTCCTCAAGGGCAAAACGGTATGCATCAATGTGATCGTAGAGCTGTTATTTATGGCTCAGCCAGTTTTGTAACTGCTAATTTTGGGCTACGTCAAGCCGCTTGGGTAGTTCGTGAAGTAACAAAAAAGTTTGGAGGATAAGTGGGAGCTGCATTATTTTTTTTAGTATCTTTTTTTATTTTAATATTAGGTTCTACGCTATGGATCCTTGCTTTTCGTCATCATTATATAATCTG
>CAYMKD010000421.1:0-2269 GCA_964390435.1 uncultured Pseudobdellovibrionaceae bacterium
TTTTTTTTTTTATTACAATAAAGCTAAAAGCTCAAATTAGGAGTATTTTTTAAAGCCATTTTGATTAGCCTTGCTAGTCAAGTTTTAATGATTGGTTTTTATT
Source organism: uncultured Pseudobdellovibrionaceae bacterium (assembly GCA_964390435.1). Taxonomy (GTDB): domain Bacteria; phylum Bdellovibrionota; class Bdellovibrionia; order Bdellovibrionales; family Bdellovibrionaceae; genus CAYMKD01. Next base: position 104 of record CAYMKD010000421.1, read on the forward strand.
ATTTTGTCGGCTCAGCAATGCAACTTTCCGATGTCCACTGGCAAGCTTACTTTTTTGTGGTGCCCATTGGTCAAATGTTAACAGCAATACCAATATCTCCAGCAGGTGTTGGAGTGGGGCAGGCTGCTTTTTATTTTTTATTTAATATTTACCTAGGCCATCAGAGTCAGCTTGGTCCTACTGTTATGACCGTAGGCCAAGTTATGATGTTTGGTTTTGGTATTATAGGAGCTTATTTCTATTTGCGCAGACGAGGCAGTCAAAGCTCAATGAAAGAAGCTAGTCGTGAGTACGCAAGATAAAGTTATCATTTTAAAAAAAACTCTTTATGGTGAAGATGATCTTGTCATTCATGCGTTGAGCTCTCAAGGGGCTAAAATAAGTTTTATTGCAAAGAGTGCTCGCAAAAGTAAACGTCGTTTTGGTGGTGGAGTTTTAGAGCCAACTCACTTGGTGCAAGTTCAGTATAGTTTAAATAAAAAATATCAATCATCTTTATTCCTACTGGAAGAGGCCTCTTTATTGGAGGTTTTTTCAAAATTGCGCACAGATTATGATCGACTTCAATTGGCACTTCATTTTGTAGAAGTTGTAGAAAAAGTGAGTCAAGAAGAGGAGCAGCATTCAGAGGCCTTATTTAGATTACTTGGACAAGCTTTAAGAGCAGCAGAAAACATTAACAACTTATCTGCCCTTAAGCTGCAATTTGCATTGAAGTTACTATGGCAGCAAGGAGTGCTAGAGCCAGAGGAGTGGATGTGGGGTTTGCTTAAGCGGCCATTTGCTGAAGTGGATCAGGTTGAAGCTCTTGATCCATCTGAGATTTCACATTTTGAATCTATTACTGCAACAAGATTAAAAAGTTTACTTTCTTAAAAGCCGCCAGTCCAAGAAACCATAGTCGCCGCAGAATACTTATCATAAGCTGAAGTATCAACATTAGAAGAGTTAACAGTGTAGTTTAGATTAAATGATGCTGATATAGACTCTGTGATAGGTTTACGCCATCCAGTAGTTAAACTTAAATTAGAATCTACTCTGCTACTTGTATGATCAGGATAGGTCATTAGGTAGTAGCCAAGTGTCGTTGTCCAACTTGTTTGCCAAAATGCAGGGCGCATATATGTCGCTCCTAGATCAATTTTATTATAGGCTTGGTTCTTTCCTACAGCTTGATTCAAGCTGTAGCCCATGCCTCCAATCCAAGCTATGGTTTTCTTTTTATCTTGGAAAAGTGTTTGTGTTGTACTGAGAGTGTATTTTTGTGCATCGGCATCTTCATCAGCGCTTGTTAGTGTAACTAGCGAGTCGTCACTGCGCACTTCTAAAGTGTAAGTTGCAAACCAATCTTCGTTCATAATAAAAGTGTTATCTGCTTTTAGGTATATTGAAGATAAAATAAGCTCTCTAGAACCCACTCCGTCAGCATTGAGATAAAGATCTTCGTAGCCAGGAGTGAGAGTGAGTTGGTACCCTTTTCCTGCTAATTGTCCTTTAAATTTATAGGGCATTGTAATGCTATACATTAAAGGATCTGCGTTTTGAAATTCTGTTTTGGCTTGGAAAGATTGATCCATACTGTACATATCATAGTAAAGAAGACCAACAGAGAGCTCATGAGCTTGTGTATATATTGGACGATACTCTAGTGTGGTCATAAACGTGCCACGCCAGCCAGCGAGATCAGTCGGGGAAAGAGCTGTTGTAGTTGTAGATTGTAATAGTATGTTTGAGTCATAGGTAAGGCCCATGCTCACTCCAAGAATAAACTTCTTACCTCTTTCAGCCTCAAATTGTTTAATTTGTGCAATTTGCTCAATATAGGCTTCTGCTTGGCTATCAAGTCTAGGATCTTCAGACGTATCAAGAGTTGTTTCAAAATGTGGTTTGGCGGCATCATAATTTTCTTTTGTAAATTCGATAACTCCTAAAAAGAAAGAAGCAGATGGGCTTAATACTTTATCTTGAGCAGATTTAACTTTTTCAAATGTCTTTGTTGCTTCATCATAATCCTTAAGTTTGATGTAGTTAAGACCCATGTAGTAGTCTCGCTCAGTAACATTTATTTTATTTTCTTGTGCCAACTTTAACACTACAAGAGACTCGTTATATTTCTCTGTTTTATAAAGGCAAACACCATACTGATAGTAGTAATCTGAGTTGCTA
>CAYMKD010000422.1:0-2236 GCA_964390435.1 uncultured Pseudobdellovibrionaceae bacterium
GATTATTTAAAAAGGCAAACAATTGCTTTTTCACTAAATTTTCTAATTCAATAGCTGGATATCTATTAATTTTACAAGCTGCTTTTTCCTTATGCCCGTAATAATAACGTTTACCATTGCGGCCATTTGCCGATTGTCCAAAGAGTGGTTTCCCGCATTCATCACAATTTAGATACCCAGTTAAAATAAAATCGTGGCCCAAACTCGTCTTTATCAATTTATTTCCATCTAATTTTAGTTGTACTTTATTAAACAAATCTTCATCAATAATTGCCTTCCAAGAGGCGGGAGCTAATGAATACTTTTCTTCTGATTTAAGAGTTTTATCTGAGATAAGTTTGTTTTTTCTATTGACCTCTCTTTTACCAATATAAGAAGGATTAACTAAAATCCTCCAAATGCTAGCATGTTTAAATGGACCCCCTCCACGAACTTCACCTGTTAATGTCGTCCACTTTTTGTTGGTCTTTCCTCTACTATTAAGTTCCCTTGCCACTTGGGAAATACAATTCAGCTCCATATACAAGTTAAAAATTTCTTGGACTAGCAGTGCTTCATTTTCATTAACGACCAACTTTCCAGGATTTCGAATATCTTTGTCATAACCTAAAAATGGTTTACCCCCATTCAATAAACCTCTCAATGCTCTGGCATGACAATTATTTTTAATTCTTTCGACAGTAAGCTCACGTTCAAACTGAGCGAGCGCCATAATGATAGTCATGAATACCCGGCCTGCAGGGCTGGTTGTATCAAAATCATATTGCGGACAAATAAAATCACACTTCAATTTTTCCATTTCATTTATAAAATTTAAAAAGTCAGTAACTGAACGGCTAAGACGCGACAATTCAGTGACCATGATAGTATTTATTTTTTTTCTCTTTACATCAGAGAGCATTCGCTGAAATTGGGGCCTTTCAATATTTTTGCCTGAAAATGCTTCGTCCTTATAAACATCGACAATCTTTCCCCATTTATCATTATCATAACGATTTTTCTCGTCTACTTTCAATTTCAGTCTATGTAATTGAGAAGTTATTGAGCCTTCTTTATTTTTAGCTTGCTCATCAGTAGAGACTCGGCAATATATAGCAATCTTCCTCATAACTATCCCTTCTTCCTCTTTATGACCATATTAACTTGTAGTCCTATTCCATTAGCGATACGTATGAATTGATCAATACTGACACCTCTTTCAGTTCCTCTTAAAATCTTATTTACATTTCTGCGATCTAGTCCAATTGTGCGAGCCACATCACCTTGTGTTAACTCGTTAGCTTCCATTTCATCGCAAATAGCTTTTTTTAGAATTTCTTTCAAATCGGCCACCTGAGTATCAGGAAAATCTCCCATCTTCGAATCCTCTTTAAAAGAGACTAGCGTGTTTTTTCACGCTAGTCAATAATTAAAACAACTTTTAAAATTTTAAAAATGTCGAACTTGCGAGGTGGGGAAAAATCAACTTAGCTAAACTCTTAAAGCGATTCTTCTCCTCAATCTCGGTTTGTCCAACATATGTTAGTTTAATTTTAAAAGTTTTAAAATTAACTTTTGTCCTATTACTTTTCTTTTTTATTTTTTTCAACTACGCTTTGAGTTAAGCTCCTGGCTTGAAGTACATTTAAAGTATCGCTGAGTAGGGCCTTAGCATTTTCATTGCCATCAATTTTTGATGCTAAATCTTTGAGATACTCTTTTGAGTCAAAACATTCTTTAATTATTTCCTGTTTGCATTTTATAAATAAGGCCTCTTCAAACTTTTTAATAATCCATGAGCTTAAACGAGCATGGTTAACTTTTAAAAACTTTCCTTCCTCCTTTAATTTTGCGAGCATTCTTTCAAGTCCCTCAAACGCCTGTTCATCTAGTAAGACTCTCTTCTGATGTGATGTCTTCATACTATCAACTAATCCCTTGTTCTAGATCTATCTGGAATCCACTGAGCGTCTTCTGTCATCATCCACACGCGATGGCCCTCAATTAATTTTTTCCCTTGTACTTGAGTATCCACCCATTGCAATTCAACTTTTGGTGCCGATAGACCTGGAGAACTTGAAGTTGAACTTGATGAACCAGATGGACTTGAGACATTAAATTTTTCTAAATTAAAAAGAGTTTCTCTTCTTACAAGATCATCTCTTGTTTGAAGTTTCCCATGGATCAGATAACTTGCTAGACTTCCAACTGCTCCGCCTATGAGTGCTCCATGAAGTGCACCTTGCCGTTTATTGTC
>CAYMKD010000423.1:0-2222 GCA_964390435.1 uncultured Pseudobdellovibrionaceae bacterium
CAGAGAAGCCGTAGCAAATGCCGATATCAGCAAAGCCGTTGGCTGTGATGAATGTAATCAAAAAGGTTATGTTGGCAGAACAATCATTCAAGAGCTTCTTTCTGTAAATGATGATATCCGAAGCCTAATTATGCAACGTAAAGATGGCGGTACAATTAAGCAAAAAGCTATTTCACAAGGAATGCGCACCTTTCGAGATCATGGTATACAAAAAGTATTAAGTGGGATTACAACTATAGAAGAGATCCTAACTAATACACAAATGGATTTATAATGCCCATTTTTGAATATAAAGCTCTGAATAAAACAGGTCGCAATACCAAGGGGACTGTCGATGCTGACAGCTTAAGATCAGCACGTCTGAAGCTAAAAAAAGATGGTCTTTATGTTATAGAAATCAAAGATAAAAAAAAGAATGACAATCGATCAAAAAAACGCTCACATGGCACGCAAAAATCAGTCGACATTAAAGATCTCTCTTTAATGACCAGACAACTGGCCTCTTTGATTAAAGCCAATATTCCTCTGGTTGATGCTCTCTCGGCAGTTGCTGAGCAAATTGAAAATCCTGTGTTATCCGAAGCGATCTCAGACTGCAAAAATATGGTGAATGAAGGGAGCACTCTTTATAAGTCACTTGCTAAGTATCCCAAAATTTTTAATAAAATCTATATCTCAATGGCTGAAGCTGGTGAAACTTCTGGCAGCCTTGATACCATTCTAATGCGCTTAGCAGAGTTCACCGAAGCACAAAATGAATTGCAAACTAAAGTAAGATCGGCATTGATGTACCCTATTATTATGCTCACTGTAACCCTGACTATTTTAGTGGTTTTATTTATTTTTGTTATTCCTAAAATGGTTGCCGTTTTTGAATCTGCACCGGAGCTAAAGCTCCCCTGGTACACAGTGATGATTATCGATTTTAGTAGTATATTAGTAAACTACTGGTACCTACTTTTAGGAGCTGCTGTTGGTGGTTACTTGCTGTTTAATAACTGGAAGAACTCCACAACTGGTCGCCCTCAATGGGATGCACTTTCATTAAAAATGCCCCTCTTCGGCCCAGTAATGCGAATGGTGGCCGTTTCTAGATTTACAAGAACTCTCGCCACTCTTCTTAATGGCGGTGTACCTATGTTGCAAGCCATGGATATCGTACGAAATGTTGTAGATAATGCCGTACTAGGTAAAGCGATTGAAGAAGCTAGAAATAATATTTCTGAGGGGGAATCTGTTGCCGGTCCTCTTAAAAAATCTGGCCAATTTCCTCCCATTGTTATTCATATGATTAATATTGGAGAGAAAACTGGCGAGCTTGAAAATATGCTCGCCCAAGTTGCCGATGCTTTTGATTTTCAAGTTAAAAGTAAAGTCGACGGGCTCACTTCCATTATGGGTCCCGTCGTTATTGTGATCATGGGGATCGTGATTGCTGTCATTGTTTTCTCAATCATGATTCCGATGTTTGAAATGACAAATCTAGCAGGCTAATGCGCCGCTCAATACCAAGCCTATCCTTGAATCGCTGCATTACAAGATTTAAGAAAGGCTTTTTGTAACGCACTTGCGAAACAAAGTGTACCATGTACTTTAAAAAAATGCTAAAGTGAAAATCTGCTAAAGGAGATTACCGATGTTGAAAAATAATCGAGGGATGACACTCATTGAAATCATGATCGTACTTGCCATTATTGGCGGACTTATTGCCATTTTAGCGCCACGATTTACAGGACAATTATCAAAGTCTCGAGTTAAAGAAACTCAAATTGAAATGAATCAAATTATGACTCAGCTTAATATGTATAACTCCGATTGCGGAAGATACCCTGAGAGTTTAAATAACTTAGTAGAAAATTCAGGTGACGAGTGTCCAAACTGGGGTCCTGAACCTTACCTAAAAAAAGCACCTAAAGATGCTTGGCAAAATGATTTTGTATATGAACTCAATGGCAATCAATTTACCCTCAGAAGCCTTGGAGCTGATCGCCGAGAGGGTGGGGACGGTTATGACAAAGACCTCTCCAGCGAAGATCTCTAAATTCAATCGCGGTTTTACACTTATAGAAATTATGATCGTACTGGCGATCCTTTCTGCTATCATTGCAGTGGGATCGACCCGCTTTCGACGAGTTGATAATAATATAAAAAGTATCACTCGTGAGTTCACAGTTTTAAGTAAAGAACTTAAAAATTATGCAAAACTTAAAAATCAAACTTAC
>CAYMKD010000424.1:0-2219 GCA_964390435.1 uncultured Pseudobdellovibrionaceae bacterium
GTCGCAATTTATTTAAAATGATTTGCGCTTCGTCTACTTTGAAATAGCCAGTAATCAAGAAGTATGTGCACGCAAAAAAGCCAAGCACAATAAGAGAAGATATTTTTACTGGAAGTATTGGCATGAGAAATGGCAATGCACTTGCAATTCCCACAGCACCCAAAGCAGAAAAAAGTGTCAACTTTAAACTGGACCATGGCAGCTTGAGACCTGGTAAACATTTTTTTAAATATTGGCTTAAAAAGCACCACTCAACTAAACTTGCTAAAGAAGCAATTGTTGCTAATGTTGTTGAACTTGCAAGCCACGTCCAATTATCTTGTTTTGCTAAAAAAAGGAGAACATAGGCCGCAGCAACGGAGCTAAGGCTTACACGAATTAAGGCAAAATAAAAAGCTGGTTTGGTTTTTTTTAGCGCATAAAGAGCTGTACTTAAAACACGACCAAAAGTTCCAGTTAAAATAGCTCCACCATAAGCAGCTAATGTGAACCATACCTTTATAGTATCTTCCTGTTGAAAAGATCCTGATTGATAAATAAGGCTTACAACGTAATTCCCTAAAAACCAAAATGCAAAAAGAGATGGAAACACATAAAAGCCTAAACGCGCCCAACTCTTGGCCAATCTCTCTTGGAAGTGAACTACGGAGAGCTTTTCTTCAGAGGCGGCATGAGAAAGCTCCGGCAACTCTGCTGCCGCAACCGACATACCAAAAAGACTTACTGGTAACATATAAAGTGTTTGAGCATAACTGAGTGCTGCCAGCCCTCCCGTTGGAAGAAGGCTTGCAAAAATATTGTCTACATAAGCGCTGATTTGCACAACACCACGACTACTAAATACTGGCAAAAAATTTCGAAATACTTGCTTTAAGTCTTTATCAGAAAAACTCCAACTGAGCTTAAAGCTTTTAAGTAAACGCACTGTTGTTGGCAGCTGCACAATGACTTGCAAAAAACTGCCTAATACAAAGCCCCAGGCCGTGATGATTGCTAAATCATCAAGATCTCTGCCCCAGCCAAAAAAGAGCATGGTTGCAATCAGCGTTGCATTCCAAACGACTGGGGCTACATAAGATAAAAAGAATTTTCGATGACTGTTTTGCACACCCAAACACCAGGCTGAAAACACCAAAAGCCCAGTGCCAGGAAAAAATATTTTAACTAAGCTAATTGCCAAATCCCGTTTTTCTTCTTGAAAACCTGGAGCAATTACATCTACTAAAAAAGGAGTTGCATAAACTCCAGCTAGCACAACTAGTCCGGTAAAAAGCAAAAGCCAAGAAAGAACCATTCCAGCAAGATCGCCCGCTTGCTTTGGATCTTTTTTAGAAAGCGGTGCATATACTGGAATAAACGAGGCTGAAAGAACTCCTTCGCCAAGAAGATTTTGTAAAAGATTTGGAATTCTTTGGGCCGCACGAAAAGCGTCTGCGGCCATTTGATTACCAAAGAAATGCGCAAATACACTGTCACGCACAAGACCTGATAGACGACTTAATAAAATCCCAGCGGCAACAAGGTAAGAACCAGCACCGCTATTCTCTTTGGAGTTTTTACTCATAATTTAAGCCTACTCTATCCGCCAGACCAGGGTCGAGGTTTCTTTGGTCTAGATTTAAGTTCAAGCATCGTGTCGACGATAAAAGTGGCCGAAAAGTTAACCAATATTGGCTCAATACGTGTTGAACTAGAGTGATGACCAGGATGGGTCACAGGAGCGAACATGGATGTACGCAAAACGATCTTTATTTTTTCCATAACTTACTTTTTAGCAGCTTGCTCTGAAAAAAAAACCAGCTCTACTGTATTTCCACAAAATAAAGCCGAAACCTCATGCTCTACTCAATACATAAAAAATCAGTTTATTGTTCGTTGGCAGGATGGTCGCATCACAAAAGAGTCTGCCGCAAATGCCGATGTCTTTACAAAAGATTTCATTGAGCCTCGCTTAGAGGAGCTTGAGTTAGTGGAGTTTGATCAGGCTGTCCATATTCAGCCTTTTTCTCAAAGTGAAAAACCCGTTGATGGTCAGTTTTCAGACACCTGGGGACCTGAACGTGTCGGAGCTCCAGAAATGTGGGCCCAAGACAACTTTGGAGAAAATGTTGTTGTCGCTGTTATTGATACCGGGGTTGATACTTCTCATGACCAACTAAAAAATCAATTCTATATTAACACCGGAGAAACCGGCTTAGACAAAGATAATAAAGACAAAC
>CAYMKD010000425.1:0-2209 GCA_964390435.1 uncultured Pseudobdellovibrionaceae bacterium
ATTGAACAATCCCTGGACCATCGCCGGCAAGCGCTATCAACCCGAAATCGGCCTCGCCCTCTTCGGCTACCGCTTCTACAGCCCCGAAACAGGCCGTTGGATCACCCAAGACCCCGCCGGCCTCACCGCCGGCCCCAACCTCTACGCCTACCTGAACAACTCCCCTCTCGTCCACTACGACGCCTTCGGCCTGTTTGAATACCAACCTAATCCTCGTTGGGATGCCGGGTATAATTTTTCATATCAACAAAATTATCCTTCCATAACCTATTGTTATGCATTTGAAAAATATAACAGCCATATCAGTTATCCTGAATTTTGTCCTGATGTCTATGAAAGATCTAGGTGCTATGATTTAAGCGATGAAGGCAGACCTAATCTGCCCTCCAACTTGGGGATCGGTTTTTGCAACGGCATTTGGAACACTTTTGAAGAAAGCAGAGAAAGTGCTCGCTACATTTCGAATCTTGCGGGTGGTTACAACATCAATTGTGTATTTAATGCCACTCATGGAACTTTGATAGACCCATTAGAATGTGGACTAAATTTATGTTATATAGCCACTGAACCTGTACGAGAACTCCACCACATGTGGAACAGCTTTTTTGAGAATAGCTCAAGCGACTCCCAATATCTAATGATCTGCCATAGCCAAGGAGCCATTCACACCCGCAATGCCCTAATCGATTATCCGAAAGAGCTTCGTGAACGAATTCATGTTGTGGCAATTGCCCCCGCAGCTTATATTCATAAAGGATTGTGCGGGAGCGTTTTTCATTACAGGGCTCCTTGGTGGCGAGACTTTGTCCCAAGAATAGACTTTCGAGGCGCCTGGCGTGAAAGTAGTAATGTATTTGATCTAGTTTCTCATCCAGAAGCCTCGTCATTTGATCACGAATTTATGAGTCCCACATACAAAGAAAGAATAACCTTTCATATAAATAAATTTATTAAAAATGGGACAAACAAATGAAAAATATTATGTGTTTTTCACTTTCATTAATTTTATTATTTAGTACTAACATGCATAGCCATCAAATACCCCACGAAGAAAAACTAGTCGATGAAATTATTGCTAAAACAGCAAGAGAAGTTAAAAAAAAATACAATCTCACGGCATGTGGTTCTGGTGCATCAATGCCTGGAGGGCCTATTAAAATGATAGGTTTAAGCTTCGACACTCGCAAATCTCATACAAAAGATCAATTAAGAGAATTGCTGATTAACATAGCTCAACTAATGGTTCAGCAAGTCGAGGATAACGAGGAAATTCAAAAGTTTATCAAAAATCCGCCATTCACAGTTAAGAACGCTGAAATTATTATTTTTAATCACGATGAAAAAGGATTACAAGTGTATGATCCATGCATAGGTGTGGCTCAGATAAGTAATAATAAGTTATGGTATGTCACGAATGACCCTAATGACTCATTTAAGTATAAAAATGAATACGAAGAAAGCTATGAAGAAGCTCTCAAGTTAATGAAAACTGGTCTATGAGATTCAAGTAGAAATCTCATGAAAAGTACACCCTTCATGAATGTAAATGCTAAGAAATATCACAATTTATTTGCTGACTTTAGTCATTTAGCCAGCTTTAGCATGAAAAGAATGAATATTTATCATCTCGTGATCTTATTCCAAGAGTTGACTATATGGGCACCTTTCGTGAAAGCAGTACAATATATAATTTAACCTTTCACCCTGAAGCTCCAATATACGAACATGAATTTATGAGTCCAACGTACGAAAAAACAATAAAGTGGCATATTCAACTATTTACGAATAAACAGGGTATACAATAATGAAATCTATATTTTATATTTTAACATTTTTTACATTTACCCATACCCTCTGTTTATATACTTATCAACCTACAAGGGGTTCTCAACTTGTTCATGAGATAATTGCGAATACAGCAAAACGAGCTAAGAGCGAATATGGCCTTAGTCCATGCGGATCGGGAGCATCAATGCCAGGAGGACCTATTCGAACAATAAATATAAGCTTCGATTCTCGAAAAGCATATACCAGAGACCAATTAAGGGAATTATTAATAAAAATAACCCAACTAATGATTCAGGAAGTTAATGATAATAAAGAGATTCAGCAATATCTCCTAGCTCCACCTTTCAGTGAGAAAAATGTGCAAATCATAATCTTTAATCAAGACCATAAAGGTTATACTTTATATGATCCAGATATATGT
>CAYMKD010000426.1:0-2201 GCA_964390435.1 uncultured Pseudobdellovibrionaceae bacterium
TATTATTTGATTAAGTTCTTGATTGCGCATAGGATCATTTTTGCAAGCATTCAACTCTTTTTTAAGTTCTTTAAGTTGCTTTTGTAGTTCATTTACAGATTCTTCAAGGGAATTCTCTAATTTCTCACATTGTTTAGTTTCTGTTGTGTTTTCAGTTTGAATTTTTTCAGTAGTTTCAATTGGATAAGAGGTATAGCTCTCCATAGTTTCTTTGATATTAGTCACTGTTTGAACGGGGTGAATAACGGCATTGGCTCCAGCCATGAGTATATGACCTCCAGCATTGAGTACAGCTCCTCCTGCATTGACTGCAGTGCTTCCAGCGTTCATTAGTGCTTTTCCAAAATATGCGAGCATGCTTGCGTCAGTGTCTTTAGCGATTGGCTCTTCTAATATAGGGTCAGAGACTGGTTCAGAAGTTGATGGTGTAGGTAAACTTTCCGAATGACCTTGGTTTTGAATAAATAAAACTAAATCATCACTAAGAATAATATTTTCGAGTGTATTCTCTTTTGTGATGATACGAACTTGTTCTAAACCGATAAGGGTTAGTTTTTTTTGGAGTTTTTTCGTAGATCTTGATAGTGCTGACAAAAACTCGTCGACCGAGTCAATATCGATATAGACTTGCGAGAATGTAATCTCGCCGGAAAATAAGGAGTCAGTAAAATCGCATTTATTTAAAAAAGTATTTTCGAATGTGAAGTCTTGAAATGTTGAATTCCTAAATGAAAATTCTTCAAAAGCACTTCCTTTAAAGTTTGTATAGATCGTCTGTTTGTTTCTTTTGGAAGGAACTTCTTCAGGAGTTCCAATTAAAATGTAATTTTCAACTTTACGTGCGTTGATCTGAGCTTTTAGAGGTACGCTAATCAAAGTGCCGAAGGTTCCGAGCGTCATGTCTTTGTAGTTCTCAAAAATCGTTTTGAAACTGATTAAATTTTTATTTAGATCTTTGCTTAATCGATGTGACTTTACCGGATGATCTTCGATATTTAACAGACATTGTAAAGGGTAAGGATCTGGTGCCATAAATATGTCAATAATATGTTTGAGGCTTCCCACCAAGTTGCCAAGATCATGCAATAGGCTTTGTAGAAGCACTGAGTCATTTTTAACTGCTTCCGTCATAAGCGCTGTGATTTCAGAAAATGTATAGGCAGCTTGGTTTTCATTTGTTTTAGGCGGAATAAGATCTTGAACTTTTGTGATCAGATTTAAAATTTTAGTGACTTGATCTTCTCCAAAATTCGGAATAGCAAAAGCTTTAAATAATTTAGAAAAATTTTTGATTGTTTGTTGGGATTTCAAATACTGACAGAGTTCTTTATCTTGCAAAAGTGACTCAGCTAGAGCTGTGTAGTTAAGTTGTGTATTATCCGGAAGGATATAGAACTTGTTTAAATATCCTTGAATAGCCTGAGTTGCTTGCCATATTTTCCCAATATCTTCAGATTTTTCAATTTCATCCCGATTCATTATAAAGTTCCATCCAGCTGTGATACTCATACCCGCAGTTCTGCTAGAAATTATTTTCTTTATCATTTCAAAACTAGCATTAGCTTCTAATAATCGTCCCTGAGGTGAAGAGCTATCCAAGCCTGTTAAATATAATGCCACTTGTTGTATATAGGTTTGACTCGTAGTCGGCTTCTCTAAATTTTCCTTTACACTGTTGATGAGCTCAGTAAGATTAATTTCATCCGCATAGTACAAAATCTCTTCTAATGCATTAACTGGAAATGTGTTTAAGGGTATTAATTCATCTTTACAATCCTCGACGATGAGATCACTTTTACAATCCTCGACGATGAGATCACTTGAAAGATTCTCATCCGCACAAGAAGAGTCATTAGGAGTACAATCGGCAGCTGATGAAATGTTCAATAGATTTTGTTTAGATGGGTATATGCATTTGTATACAAAATAAATATCTCCAACAATAGGCGTGAATAATATCGCAAATTTTGTAGGATCTCGATGAATAGGATTGGTTAAAATTGAACATATATTTCTTTTCTTAAATATAACCAAACCAGTGTCAGGAGAAAATGAAGGTATATATTTATTATCAACCAGCCAAACTAACTTTTTTTTGAATGTGCTTTCAGCTTGAGAAAACTTATCTGAGTTTTTTAAGAGATCCCTTTCAATGTCTCTTGCTGTTAGCTCTACACATTTTGAGGAAACATAACCAGGTT
>CAYMKD010000427.1:0-2192 GCA_964390435.1 uncultured Pseudobdellovibrionaceae bacterium
ATAAGAAGATTTTTTAACTCTTGATTAGTTGAATTAATGGCATAGGCTTTTTGTGCATGCTCGAGGGCTTTGGACTTTTCTCCACGAGCCAAATATATTTCAGCCAAAGACTGGTTTCCCTGAGCCTCGAGTTGCTTAGAAACTCGGTCCCTTAATGTGCGAACACTCAACAATAAATCTAGCGCTAAATCATACTGACGAAATTCTCTTTGCTGTAAAATACCAAGCTCTAGTTTGGCTACTTTATTTTGTGGGTTTTTGCTAATCAGTTTGCGATAGACTTCTGCTGCTTCTGGAAATTGTTTTAACTTACTTTTATATTGTGCCTTTTGCATAAGTGGTTTTTGCCAGTTTGGCCAAAGTTGATTTGCTTTTTCAATATAAGCAAGAGCCGTATTATAATCTCTCTCACCTGCTAAAATCTCACCTTTAAGTTGATACAAAACCGGGGCTAGTTGAAAAGCTCTTTGCTCAAGAGCTGACTCTACAACACCTCTAGCTTCTTTAAATCGACCAATAGAAAGCAGCTTCACCGCCTCACATGTTATGCCATCTATTCCAACTGGGTTGAGAGCCTTTGTTGACTGAGCCATAAAGCTCAGAGCTTTAATGTCTTGAGAGTCTTGATAGGCAAAGGGCCAAAGCTCTTTATAAACTAAACACAAAAGGCCACGAACCTCTGTATTTTGTGGCGCCCCCTCAACGAGACGAACCAATCGATTTTGTGTTTCAATGTAACCAGAAAATGTGTCTAACTCATAAGACTTGATTGCTTGCGATAATTGTTTAGCAACTTCTGCATCAGATAAAGCTACGCCACCTTTTTGCGGTGAGAGCAGGTGAATTTTTTCTTGAGCCTCATTTTGCGGCCAAAAAATCCAAGCTGCCATTAATAAAATACTACACACAACTGCTACAAAAATGGGTAACCTTAATTTTGATTTAAGCTCTTGGTCTCTTAGAGTGCTTGAGTTTTTTAGCTCTATAACTTCATTTGTATCTGAAGTTCGTGAAGTTCTTGTTTTAGGATATGTGGTTTCAATCACATCAGAGACGTGTTTTTTAGGTTTTGTATCTACGATTTCTGTTTTTTCTTCTTTTTTGGAGCGGGGCACAATAACAGTTTCTTCGTTAAAAACTTCCTTTTGGTTTTCTTGCGAAGAGTCACTTATATTTTCAAGAACATTTAATAGTTGATCATAAAACTCTGCCTCTTGACTGATACTAATCCACTCATTGCCTGGATAACGACTAATTTGCTCGCCGCCAGTTAGATGACCTTCGCTAATTAATTTAATTACCGCATCTGTCGAATAAGGGCCGATTATTTTGCTGTCTGAATTTCTAATAATCCAACGAACTTCTGGCATGTTAAAATTATACGCAATTAAGTTCCAAAGTGGGAACCAAGACCCAGTTTGGGTCTAGGTTTATGGCTGAAAGGCCAATACATACCAGTTCAACCAAAAATATTTGGCATCCCTATTGCTTATTAAATATGTGTCAATTAACGGGGGATGTGAAAATGGTACGCAACTTAGTAATCACAGCTTATATTTTAGCAATTCTAGCTATCTCAGGTTTTGCAAAAGCAGAAACTGTTTCTGTTAATCGCTTGGAACTAATTCCTCAAAGCTACGCTGTGTCAGTAGGTGGCGAATACATTGCTGGATGCCCAATGCTACTTAAAGCCAAAGTTGTTGAGTACAATACCTCTTCAGATGAGGTTTCTTTAATGCTTATAAATTCTCAAGATAACTTCTGTACACAAGTTATTGAAGAGCCTCGTCAGTTCGACTTCGTTTTTGATATTCGCTCTTTAGGTCTTGAGCCAGGCAGACAGTATTCTTTTAACATTGTTAATAATACGAATGTCCAGTTTTCTAACTTTGACATGTATATTCCTGTTTCAGGATGGCAGGGATCTTTAGACCAAAAAGTACAACATGGCCATATTAACAAGGTTGATGGTCAGTTTATTTTATTGTTAGATCGCACTCGCTTTTTAAATTTAGATTCTAGTCTCAATCTTGAGCCTTACATTGGCCAAAAGGTTTTAGTTTCTGGAATCAGTTTATTGGATCATTTAGCTCCCATAGAGCCAATATCTCCAAAGCCGAGTGTGTTTTTTGTGCTTAATGTAAGCACTTATTAAATTTATATTAAGAGTTAGAGTCGATCTGTTTAGAACC
>CAYMKD010000428.1:0-1119 GCA_964390435.1 uncultured Pseudobdellovibrionaceae bacterium
ATAATTTTATTATCTAAAATACAAAGCTCAAAGTAGCCATTTTGATTGAAGTAGGATTCTTCAAGATCATAGAGATCTTTATCTGTATTTTGCGGATCGGGGCTTAATCCAAACTCACGCAGAATACCAAATATCAAATCTTGAACTTCAGAAGCATCTTGATTTGTGGCTCTTCGAAATTGGGGGGACATTTAAGCTCCTTATTTGACTCAGCATACTATTCCTTGAAAGACTTTGCCATCAAGGTTTTTAAGACAAAGTCTAGCTCAACTAATAGTTTAGTTGATAATAACTAAGATCTTAGTTAATCTTTTTATGAAAGGGAAATTTTATGACTAAATCCAAAGTAAAAGAATCAGAGGAGAAAATGCTCACGGATGTAGAGCTTGAGCTAATGACAATTCTGTGGAGATTAGGTGAGGGGTCAGTTGCTGATGTGATAAAAGAACTCCCGAAAGAACGGCAACTTGCTTATACCTCAGTTTCTACAATTCTTCGTATTTTAGAACAAAAAAGTATTTTAAAAACGCGTAAAGAGGGCAGAGGTCATACTTATATTCCTGCAGTTTCAAAAACTGATTATGAAGCTAAGACTGTAAGGCATGTTATCGATCGCGTTTTTCAAGGTACACCAGTGGCTTTAGTCCGTCAGTTATTAGATACAGTAAACTTAGATGCTCAAGCATTAAATGAACTGCGTAGTCTTATTGATGAGAAGGCTGGGATCAAAAAGTGAGTTTCACTCAAGCTCTTTCTAGTTATCTGACTTTGAATCTACTTATTATTTTAGCTTTTATGAGTTTGTATGCTTTTTCATTCGCTTTAAAAAAAGCTAAGATTTCAATTAAATCAAGATTTGAATTAAAACTTCATTATCTTGTTTTTTTATTTTGTATTGTTATCTGTCTTATTCAACCATTTCTCCCTCATAAAGAGATCTTTCAACCAGCGGTAAAGGTGTGGTCAGCGCAATCGCTAAGCAACTTCAATGAGTATTACATGAGTGCGGATAAAAGTGGATACTTATCTATTCCCACTCTGCGTACGGCTTCTTTTTGGGCTGTGGATAAAATTAGTTTAAGCTGCATAATGCTCATATTTTTGTTGATATTTTTTGGG
>CAYMKD010000428.1:1129-2188 GCA_964390435.1 uncultured Pseudobdellovibrionaceae bacterium
TTGGGACTCTCGCCTTTGGCAATGATTTGCGACGACTTTTAAAAATTAAGAAAGATTCTTACTTAATTAGAAAAATTGGTAATACTCAGGTTTGTGTAAATGATGAAATATCAGTGCCTTTTTCTTATTGGTTGCCTGGGCAGGTTAATATTGTGTTGCCATCAAAATTACTTTTAAGAGTTGAAGACTGTCGAATGGCTTTACTGCATGAAATACAACATCATCGACAAGCAGATACTAAATGGGTCTATGCAATGTGGGGTTTAAAGTTGGTCTGCTTATTTAACCCGATTATTTATATTTGGAATAGATGGATTACAGAATTACAAGAATTTGCCTGTGATGAGACACTGGTCGACCAAAATAAAGTTGAGTCTCAGGCTTATGCACGTTGCCTCGTTGAGGTGGCGCAAACCGCACTTGATCATGAGTACATTCCTGTATGCGCAACGGGGCTTGTATTTTTGGTTGAGCGCAACATCCTTAAAAGGAGGATAGAGAAAATGTTTACAAATACACAAAAAAAATCAGGAAGGTCGATCAGCTTCTCTTTTGGAGTTCTATTGACTTGTTTGATAACGGCAACTGCTTTTGCTTCAAAGAGTTTTGTGCAAGATCGGCGAGTTTCAATGTCTCAAGCTAAACAAATGGCTATTCAGGCGCAGAGTGAAGCTGGATTTCCAATTGTTGTAAATGACTTGGTACTCAAGCAGCTGAATCGTTACATTGGTACCGAAGAGGGACGAGACTTTATGCGTAACTCACTGGCCCGCATGGAAAACTATAAGATCACAGTTGGCGAGCAGATAGAAAAATATGGCTTGCCAATAGAGATTATGGCTTTGCCAATTGTGGAGTCGGGGTATAAAAATTTACCAGAATCTCAGAACTCTGCTTGGCCTACATGGAAGGCGGCAGGAATCTGGCAATTTATTGCTTCAACGGCACGCAACTATGGTTTAGTTGTTAATGAAACACAAGATGACCGTCTTAATGTAAATCTCCTTACTGATGCAGCGATGAGATATTTACAGTCAAATAATTTGCGTTTTAAAGATT
>CAYMKD010000429.1:0-2177 GCA_964390435.1 uncultured Pseudobdellovibrionaceae bacterium
CAATGAATTTGAAAAGCCAAATCATTCGATTCTTTCGTGTCGAATCTTTCATGTATCTTATCTTTTAGCTTGAATAAGATATCTTTTATCTTCGCATCACCCGTAGAGGCATTGATTTCTCGTAATTCTTTATTAAAAAATGCTTCGACTTGAAATAATTTTTGCTCACCATTAGCGAGTGATTGAGTCATATTTGTTATTCGGCTATTCAACTTCTCATTATGCACAACGTTTTGAGTAGTCTTATTTACTTTGTTTTCAGACTGATCATTTTTTTTGTCATCTGTCTTTGGGTAGTCATCATATGGATTGCCTTGCTGCTTAACTCGTATGTTGCCCATTACGCCCCTCACAACCTGTCAATATATATTTATAATAACATTATTTTATTTTTTTACACATCAGTTAACGCATCTACTAAATAATGCTGTTTTTAAATAAATCTTTAAAAATGAAATGCAAGGAATGCATCAGGCTCTTCCCCACACCGAGCCCCATTCAAACTTCGCAGATCTGACAGCAACTTGAGCGCATAGACGAATGTAATGCTGAGATGAAGGCAACCAAAAAATTTAAACATTGCAGCTTGGTCAATTTTTCAAGGGCACGGATGGATCTTTCTCGTAACACCAAGATACGCAAACGCAAGTAACCATCCAAAAATATACCTAGCTTATTGAAGCTATCTATATTCAACTTTCAAATATGGAAATAGTTTTTTTGTCTTATTGAGTATTGAATAGCATCCATTAATTTTTAAGTTTTGCAGCTGAGTCAGATCTATAAGTGCTTCGACAAATTTTTTGTTCAATTGAGTGCACTGGGACACATCCAGGTTTTGCAGTTGCGTCAGCCTTTTAATCACTTCAGTGAGTTTTTCATTGGAAAGGCCTCCGCAAAGAGCAATATTTAAATTTTTTAAATTTATCAACTCTCCAAGTGCTTCGACAAAATTATCTCCCAGTTGAGGGCAAAAACGCACATCCAGGCTTTGCAAATGAATCATTCCTCTAATTGCTTTGGCCAATTTTTCTTCAGGAAGCTGATTGCACTGACTGATATTTAAATTTCGCAGCTGAGTCAATCCTTTAAGCGCGTCAGTAAATTCAACTCCTGGAAGTTGACGGCAGCCATCAACATTTAAATTTTTTAGGTTTATCAACTTTCCTAGTGCTTCGACAAATTTCTCCCTCAATTGAGGGCACCAAGATACATCTAAACTGTGCAAATGAATCATTCCTCTAATTGCTTCGGCCAATTTTTCTTCAGGAAGATGTTTGCAACAAGTAATATTTAAACTTCGCAGCTGTGTCAACTTCTTAAGCGAATCGACAAATATTTCTCCAAAACGAGAATTCCCCTCTAAATTTTGCAACTCCTCCAATCCAATAAGAACTTCGGCAAATTCTGCTTCTGGAACTTGACAGCCCCTAACATTTAAACTTCGCAGCTGTTTCAACCCTTTAATCGCGTCAGTAAGTTCAACTCCTGGGAGTAGTTGGCAGCCTAGAACATTTAAGCTTTGCAACTGAGTCATTGTTTTAAGGGCAGTGACTGTACGCTCTCCCACATTCATTGATGTGATGGATAGGCTTAGTAAGTTAGGGCATTTTGCACTTAATTCTTCTATATCTGCATCAAACACATCTGAAAATTCCGACAGATTAACAGAAATTAATTGATGCTTGATCGCATATTGAACTGCCTCTTTAGCCGTTTTACAGCCTACTTCCTTTAAAGAAATGTGGTTGGCATCGATCCACCCCCTTTTAGCACTATTGGCATTGCTGTGGTCCATTTCTAAGGTTGAAAAATCCTTAAAATCTGTTGTAGTCGCTCCAGCCTCATAAAAAATGAGTTGTTGAACGTCTTCTGGCAATCCTTTTGCATTAAAGCCAGTCAATCCTTGTGCTGTGCAATGAATTTGAAAAGCCAAATCATTCGATTCTTTAGTGTCGAATCTTTCATGGATCTTATCTTTCAGCTTGAGTAAGTTTGTTTTTATCTTTTCATCACCTGTAGAAGCGTTAATTTCCCGTAATTCTTTATTAAAAAATGCTTCTAATTGAAATACTTCCTGCTCCCCTTTTGCAAGTGATTGGGTCAGATTTATTATTCGGTTATTCAATTTTTCATTATGCACAACATTTTGAGTAGTCGACTCATTTTTTTTGTCA
>CAYMKD010000430.1:0-1527 GCA_964390435.1 uncultured Pseudobdellovibrionaceae bacterium
TATCTTTTTGCAGTTTAAGGAGCTTTTCAATTAAAAGGGCCGAATCGGCCATTTGAGGAACCCACTTTGGGTGTACAAAGGCCCCGACCTCAATTCGAGTCTCTCCAGCAGCAATGAGTTTAAGTGCAAACTCAAGTCGTGTTGCAAAACTTAAAATTGTACTTTCATTTTGCAAGCCATCGCGAAGTCCTACTTCGACAATTTTAATCTGGTCTGCCACTAAGACTCCTCTTTGATTTCGACAAGCAAATCACCAAGTGCCACCTGATCACCTACATTGTGTAAAATTTTTTGAATTGTCCCATTAACTGCAGCCTTAAGAGTGTACTCCATTTTCATGGCCTCTAAAACAATAACAGAATCTCCCTTTTTAACTACGGCTCCATTATCTGCTAAAACTTTAGTTACCTTTCCAGGCATCGGGGCCAAAATAACTCCTGATTTTAAACCATGATCTTTAGATTTTTTTCTGGCAATAGCATCCTCTAAAGCCACACAAAAACTTTCACCGTTTAAGTGCAACCATAACTTTTGACCAACAATTTCTGCTTGCCCCTCATAACTCTGCCCTTGATATTCAAACTTAAGTGTCTGCACTAAATCCCCCGCCAATAACTTGACCATGGGCTCTGAGTTTCTTGTTGTGAGTTTATAGCGGCCGTTTGTTTTAAACGCATTTTTGCCACATTAATAAACTCATTTTGCAATGGAGTTTGTTTTTTGGGCTCCAAGGCATCAGGAAAATACTGAGCAATGAAATGTGTGGTCATTGTTCCTTGAGCAAAATCAGAATGAGAGAGAATTTCTTGTAAAAAGGGAATGTTCGTGTGCACGCCAAAAATAATGCTATCGCTTAGAACCCTCTTCATTTTAGCAATGGCTCTGGCACGATTCTCATCCCACACAATCACTTTTGCAATCATAGGATCATAAAACGAAGTGATCTCATCACCAGATTCAAAGCCATATTCAAAACGCCGACCCGGCCCTTCGGGAAAGTGCATCGCTCCCAACAATCCCGTGCTTGGCATTCCTGCCTGATAAGGATCTTCTGCATATATTCGGCACTCAATAGAATGTCCACGAGGTTTAAAATCATTTTTAATAAATACCGGCTCTTGTTCTGCTGTTAGGATTTGTGCTTTAACTAAGTCAACTCCTAAAACCATTTCAGTCACTGGGTGCTCAACTTGCAGACGAGTGTTTATCTCTAGTAAATAAAATTTTTCATCTTGCAGTAAAAACTCAACCGTTCCAGCCCCACGATAACCACCGGCTTTTACAATATTAACGGCAACAGTGGCCATTTTTTCTCTCAGCTCTGAACTTAAACTTGGCGATAAGGCTTCTTCAATAATTTTTTGATGGCGTCTTTGCACAGAGCACTCGCGATCAAATAAGTGAACAACATGCCCCGTGCAGTCTGCAAAAATCTGAAACTCAATATGTTTTGCGTGGTCTAAATACTTCTCTAAGAAAACCTGACTTGAGCCAAAAGCAGATTGCGCTTCTCTTTGTGCTGAGCCT
>CAYMKD010000430.1:1537-2176 GCA_964390435.1 uncultured Pseudobdellovibrionaceae bacterium
AAGTTCAGCTGCATCCTTTTCATTATTAATTACTTTCATGCCACGCCCGCCACCACCGGCAGCCGCTTTAACAATAACTGGAAAGCCTATGCTTTTTGCTTGTGAACATAAAAAATCGATATCTTGTTTTTCACCTTGATAGCCAGGCACCAATGGAGCTCCAATAGATTCTGCAAGTTTTTTGCAAGACACCTTATCTCCAAGTTTACGAATACTTGTAGCCGTTGGACCAATAAAAATAATGCCGGCCTCTTCACAAGCTTGTGCAAAATCAGGGTTTTCACTTAAAAATCCAAAACCTGGATGAATGGCATTTGCGCCTGCAGCGAGAGCCCCTTGAATATTATTGCTTATATTTAAATAGCTCTCAGCTGTTGGAGCTGGGCCAATGCAAATTTTTTGATCTGCAAGACGAAAAGCTCTGCTGGCCACATCAGCCTCTGAGTGCAATAAAACAGTTTCAATCCCAAGCTCTTCGCATGCTCGAATGATACGCACGGCCACTTCGCCACGATTACAGATAGCAATTTTTTTTATTTTTCTATCTGTGGACAAGATCACGAAGATCTCCAACTTGGTTTACGCTTCTCTAAAAAGCTCTTTAGTCCCTCTTGCCCCTCAGCGCTGACTCTTCTCTCT
>CAYMKD010000431.1:0-2167 GCA_964390435.1 uncultured Pseudobdellovibrionaceae bacterium
TTTAGGCTCATTGCCCTCATCAACATCACTTGCAGCACCTTGTACAATTTGCTCAAAGTTCACGCCATCAAGATTTTGCACATGGACGTGCTCTTGATGATGATCATGTCCGGAAAAATACATTTGCACTTTGCATTTTTTTATCGTTGGCAGCAGTCTTTTTCGCATATTTTGCTTGAATTTATCATCAAATCCCCGCCCCGAAGTAACCACTGCATGGTGGCCAAATAAAATCCGCCACCCATTCTTACCGCACATTTCTTTTTCAACTGCTTTTAGTTGCTTTTCCCAAGAGCACGTTCCTAGACAGAAATTTGATGTTAAGATTGGATATGTATCAAGCCCATATATGTGAAGCCAGCTAGGAAGTTGAGGGATTTTATAATAGTCATCTGGCATTTTCCATTGCGGACCTGATGAGGTTGATGATTTATATTTTATTTGTGCACTTGTACTACCACGATGATCATGATTTCCTAAAACCATCCAAAATGGAGTTTTTTTAAAGTCTTTATAGGTATCTTCGAATATGATCTTAAATAATGGATCTGTCGTTGAACGAACACCTTTGGGATAAAAGTTGTCACCTAGGCCTAAAACCATCGTACAAGATAACTCCGTACAAACTTTAAACATGGCAGATGCAACCACTTTTTGTGCCTCTGAGTTTTCGCCAAAATCTCCTAAAATTGCAAAAACCACTTTATCTTTAGATTTTTTTACTTCCTGTCCATTAGTTAATGTAACTCCCAAAAAACAAATTATAAAAATAACTAGACTAAAAACTTTTCTAGATAACTTCATCTTAACTCCCTTTAACTGAAAGTTTTAAACTAGACTTAGTATATTTATGACACCAATACAGATTATTAGCCATCATGCTGCTTCTTGGCATTTTTTATTTTTCTATCTGGCCAATGCTAATATTTAAATAGAACATCAGAGGTGGTGTCAGTTAGTTTGGCATAGAACTAGCATATATGTTAGTTAAACCAAACTAAGGGGAATATATGAAATCATTCTTTTTGTATGTAGCTATTTTAGTATCCGCATTTTATGCAAATGCAAACCAAATTGAAGTATTCAATTTTGATTCAGATTCACCGATTGAAACCTCTGAACAAAATTTTGATCGCTCTCATGGCTATTACATAATTTTTTGTATGGATGGCGATCAGTGTCGCAAATGGAACAGCTACGGTCCGGGCAATCCTCGTAGCAGAAGTCTTGAGTGGCATTTCACAGGCAACTACAACCAAGATAAACGTTCTTGCCGAGATCTAGCTGATGTCTATATGTCTAGAAAACATGGGGCTTCTGGTCGATGTGCTTCACATATGGAAAGTACCGGAGGGTATAATCCTATAAGTTATCCAAGAAGCTATGGCAGCAGGCATATTTATGATTACTGTCGAAAAATTGTAAATAATTACTCTTACTAGTTTATTTTACTTTTGCAAAGGCCTGCTCTAAATCTGCGAGCAGGTCTTCTTGATTTTCTATACCTACACTGAGGCGAATGAGTGCATCATCAATCCCCAACTGCTTACGGGTTTCTGCAGGAACACTTGCATGGGTCATAATCGCAGGATGTTCAATTAATGACTCTACCCCGCCTAAACTCTCTGCTAGTGCAAAAATTCGAACACTCTCTAAAAAGGTTCGAGCTGACGTCAAACCACCTTTTATATAAAAAGTAATCATGCCACCAAAACCTGTCATTTGTTAAAGCATGCTGAGCGTGAGAGCTTAATCCAGGGTAAATTACTTTTTCTACTTTAGGGTGATTTTCTAAAAATTTCGCTACGGCCATGGCATTTTCTTGGTGAGCCTTCATTCGAATAGGCAGGGTTTTAAGACTACGCAAACACATAAAAGAATCAAACGGAGCCTGAGTTGTGCCTAATGAGTTGCTGAAGAAGGCCATTTTTTCTGCCAAATCGGCACGAGAAGTAACAACTGCTCCGCCAACCACATCACTATGACCACCAATGTACTTTGTTATTGAATGCACTGCCAAATCAGCACCCAACTCTAAAGGTCTTTGAAAATAGGGACTCATAAAAGTATTATCAACCGCCACAATTATACTGTGGCGGTGAGCAATTTCACAGGCTTTACGAATATCGACGAGCTTCAGAGTTGGATTTGTGGGGGTTTCAAGCCA
>CAYMKD010000432.1:0-2167 GCA_964390435.1 uncultured Pseudobdellovibrionaceae bacterium
CTAAAGGGAAATAGAAATTAACTCAATTTAAACAGAAACTTGATAATCTCTTAAAGCCTGAGTTAAAGAGGTTTTTAAATCTGTACTTGGTTTTCTCGTACCAATTATGAGAGCGCAAGGTACGCCATACTTCCCAGCAGCAAAAGACTTCTCAGTAGTTCCAGGAATAACAACAGAGTTTTTAGGTACTCGTCCTTGATAGGTAATAGCCTCATTTTGAGTGACATCAATAATTTTAGTACTTGCAGTAATTACAACTCCAGCTCCTAGAACAACACCTTCTTCGATATGCACTCCCTCAACAACAATGGCGCGACTACCAATAAAGGCGTTGTCTTCAATGACAACAGGTTGAGCTTGTACGGGTTCAAGCACGCCACCAATGCCAACTCCTCCTGAGAGATGCACGTTCTTGCCAATCTGAGCGCATGAGCCAACTGTGGCCCAAGTATCTACCATAGAGCCAGAGCCCACATAAGCTCCTATATTTACATAAGAGGGCATCAGTATAGCACCAGCTTCAATATGGCAGCCAAAGCGAGCAAGGGCATGAGGAACAACTCGCACACCTTCTTTGCCTGTCCATTTTTTGAGTGGAATTTTATCATAAAAGTTAATATCACCAGCTTCAATAACTGACATTTTGCTGATGCGAAAATAAAGTAAAATAGCTTTTTTGAGCCACTCGTTTGTTTGCCACTGGCTATTAATTTTTTCCGCAACACGAAGCTTGCCTTGATCTAAATCTTTAATAGTTTGATTAATTAATGTTATTTCTTCAGATTTAAGATCTTCAATTTTTCGCTGACTGGATAGTTCTTCGAAGAGTTTTTCGATTTGTTTTTGGCTCATATTTAAAACCCTTTAATTTCGTAGTGATTAATGTAAGTTATTTTTCTAAAGTTTTTAGTGCTTCAAGTGTTGCTGGCAAATGAGCCTTTAAAACTAAATCAAGGCTCATGCCTCTTTCAATTTCATAAGTTAATGTAGGTATGCCTCTCTCTAATGCGGCATAAGTACCTAAACAACCAGGAGTTGGATAGCCCATGCTCTCATCAATGCGGTAGCCAGTAAGTTCATTTAGTTTTTTAGCAAAAGCTCCGCAGTCTCCGTTAATATTAATCATTGGATGCCAGGAGTGAAGGCTTAAGATAAAAGTGGGCTTCTCATTTTCAATAAATTTAACAAGTGCTTGGTTTTCTGATTCACTTAAAGGAAAAGGTCCTGGATTGTACCTGGGATTAGAGAAATCTTTTTGCCAGTCTTTAGTTGGCAAGTTTCGATTTAAATCTACCCCGTGGCCATTCATGCGAGTTTTATTAAACACACCGTCAACATTAAACTGAGGCACTAATATAATTTGCAGTTTGTAGGGGTAACTCTCAAGAAATGAGGCGAGCAAGCCATGAGCAAGGGCGACGCCTTCAGATTCATCGCCGTGAACTCCTCCTAAAATAAGAACTTTTGGACCATTTGAGCCAAAATGATAAGAAAAAATGGGTTGTCCTAAGGCAGATATAGCAAAGATTTGAGTTTTCAAGTAAGAACTCCTATTGACCAGAGAGTATTTAAGCCTTCAAATATTTAAATCATAAGAATATGGCTTAAGTCACGCATTGATCGGAGGTTGACTTGCTTTTTTATCAAAAAAACCAAGATAAAGAGGAACTTTATTTTGGAGTTACAAATACTCGATTAAGCGAATATAAAGCAAGTTATCAGAAGCCCTTCTATCTTTATGATCTCAGCGAACTGCGCAGAAGGTATGAATCTTACGCTCAAGCTATGCCAAAAAATACAAAAATACATTTTGCAGTGAAATCAAATAATAACCATAAATTTTTAAAAACCTTATTGAATAAGGGATCAGGTTTTGATGTGGTTTCAGGAGGTGAGCTTCAACGCTGTTTAGATATTGGTGCATCGGCAAATGACATTATTTTTTCTGGAGTTGGTAAAACTCAAAATGAAATTGATTTGGCCTTAAAGAAAAATGTTGGACAAATTAATGTAGAGAGCATCCCTGAGCTTAAGAGAATTATATCAAGATGTGAAACACTGAACTTAAAAGCTCCTATTACTTTAAGGCTTAATCCACATATTAAAGATGTAGATACTCACAAGCATATTACCACAGGCTCAAAATCTAATAAATTTGGCATGAGTG
>CAYMKD010000433.1:0-2166 GCA_964390435.1 uncultured Pseudobdellovibrionaceae bacterium
CACTTGCCATAATAGTCCAGAAGATATTATGATAGTGTCTGTAATTGGCTTATTGTTTGCTGAAAATCTCAATTATTTCAAACAAGCTATTTGGCTCATTTGGGTTGTGCGGGTCAATATAGATTCGCAACAGAAGCTGAGTTTCTGTCTCTGTTAAGTCAACGCAATGGGCATCAAAAAACCTTGTACGTTCTTTTAAAATTGAATTTACTTCAGAGCGGCTAAAGGTTCCATTTCTATCTATTTCAGAAGATCCAATAATTTTTCTATTTGTTATAGAGTTGCACGAAGTTTCAGCTCTTACACTCAGAGGGAGTAGGGCAAGATTTGTAAGAGTTAAAATATAAAAAATAGTATTTCTCATAAACTTCTTTCGAGACCTTGCTCAAATAAAAATTAAATTCTAATGGGTTCTACATAAAGGATTTTTACTAAAAGCAGTACGAGTTTTCTATTAGATTGTAATTTTATTAAAGCTACATGGATTAGTTTCTTAAAATCAAAAAGGACGATAGGCGCAAATACAAAGAGCAGACCCACCGGCTCGCACTTCAAAAGAGTGCCTTGTGTTTGCTGGGATCTCTAATCGATCTCCAGCGCGGATTAAAAGCTGGTTTCCAGCTATATTAAAAACCATCTCACCTTCAATAAGCATACGAACTTCATTAAAGGGATGGCGATGTTCGCTAATTTTGGTGGCGGCAGAGAAATGCTCCTCAAATGGCTCAAGCCCTTCTGCTTCAAGCATCATTTTGATTTGTTCTTTTGTGGGCACAATGGGTGCCTGCCAGCGAATTATGATCAATTTAAAACCCCAGTTAAAAATGTCTCATAAATCTACAATAAAAAAACTGCAACGACAAACGTTCATCTTTGATACGACTCGCAGAGTAGAGCTTGCAAAGAGTGTAAATCTCTTAGGCAGGTCCATAAAAACCTAGACTTTTACAGGCCTAAATTTTCAATTTACTTATTAAGTCTCTTTAATCTGAGGTCGATAGAAACTCATCGATCATTTAGCCGGAGGAATCGCGTGAGCGGATCTAATGTTAAGAATGCTAAGACAACAGAGGTTGAAGAAATTCTGGATTATGTAGCTCGCGCAAGTGGTCTGCGCTTTGAGTTTGAAGAGACAGGCTGGCTCATGATTGAGCAAAGTGTTGATAGCAAAAGTTTTTCTTTTCATTCGAGTGAAGTTACTGAAGTTCTTGCTAGAGCCGACGGTGATGGTTCTCCATTTATACAGGTTAATTTTCAAGATGGGCGCAAGGTTCTGCTAACAGATACTCTAGTTGGCTTTAAACCTGCAGAAACTTTTGGTTTAGACATGGCTAAGATTCCAAAAGTTGTAACGACCCCTGATTTAATGAGTGTTTTTGATGCCATTAGTGAGAGCCTTAGTCATGACAAAGCTAATGAGTATGAAGTGGAGATTTTAAAGAAGGTTTTTCAATCTATCTTGTCCGGGGCTGAGGCCATTGGCTTTAAACTTGAAGCTGAGCGACGCATCTTGGATCGCTTGAGCTCAACAAAGCTTAGAGCTTCTGCTTAATTAAATAATATTAGCTAGTTAAGATAAAAATGATGTACTAATAACAAGCCTTTTTCTAAAAAAATCTGCCTATATTTGAGGCACCTTCAAAGATCTATTAAAAACAAATTATAAATTCTATTGACCCTAATGAAGATATGGTTCAAATTCCGAACCCGCTTGAATGGGGGCATAGCTCAGCTGGGAGAGCATCTGATTTGCATTCAGAAGGTCGCAGGTTCGATCCCTGTTGCCTCCACCAAAATAACCTTGGTTATTTTGACAAGCGCTAGAGGTAGTACTCTAGTTTACAACACTGAATTTTTGACTTCTTAAACTGCCAAGCAGCAAGAAAGCAAAAAAAAATAAAAAAGTGTTGACGGCGGGTGAGCGTTTCACATAGAAACCTTAGTTCGCGCAAAAGCATTCGCTCTTTGAAAACTGAATAGCTAGTCAGCATATAACGGATTTTTGGGTCCTCGCACTGAGGACCTCAAAAAGGCCTCAATGTAAATTTCTTTTAAAAATATATAAATCCAACCTAATTGAAATTCGTTTCAGTTAGCTTGGTAACAGAATTCAACTGGAGAGTTTGATTCTGGCTCAGAACAAACGCTGGCGGCGTGCCTAATACA
>CAYMKD010000434.1:0-2162 GCA_964390435.1 uncultured Pseudobdellovibrionaceae bacterium
AAAGGGATGAAAGTTCAGGCAAAAGAGAGCAGACAAATTCAAAAAGCGCGGGAAAAACTGCAACAAACCCTTAATCGCGAAGGGCAGAAGTTTACAAAAGAGGCGCTTGCTTTAATCTCTCTAAAAATTAAGGCGACTATCGATCGACAAAACGCCAAGCCACTCACAAAACGCAAAGTGACGATCAAAAAGGATTCACCTCGTCCAAAAACACAGCATCCAGATTCAACGTCCGTCTCAGATAATCAGCAATAGCGCGCGGGCCGATCTTTTCTGTTGAGGCGTGACCGAGTGCGTAGAAGTTTATTTTTTCTTCATGGGCCATATGCCAGGCCGGTTCATCAAAATTCCCTGTAATAAAGCAATCCACGCCCATAGCTGCTGCATCTGCTAACTGCCGATAAGCTCCACCTGAGATTAAAGCGCATGACGTGACCTGCTCTTTTCCACCAAGGGCTGTAACCGCTTTTTGTCCGTAATAGTCTTCGAGTTGTTTTTGAAAATCTACACGTGCAGTTTTTGGGACTTTTCCACGCACACCGATTTTGTAAAACGGCTCTATCTCTTGCCAACCAAGATCAATCGCTGCTTTCCAATTATTCCCGACTTCTCTATGGGCATCGAGTGGAAGATGATAGGCCAAAAGCGTAATCCCCGACTTTAAAAGTTTTGCAAGCTTTTCCCTCTTAACCCCTTGAACCACAGGCGACTCCTTATCCCAAAATAAGCCATGATGCACGATCAAAACGTCTGCATCCCGCTCAATTGCCTGTTCTATAATATTCAAGCTACAAGAAACAGCCGTCGCGATTTTCTTCACATGGGGCTTGCCTTGCACCTGCATTCCATTGACGCAATAATCACTAAATAGTGGAACCTGCAAGAAATCATTGAGTTGGTTTACAAGATCGATTAACGTAATCATAATACTACTTATTTTTTTGATCGATCATGCCAGAAACATCTATTCAAGACAAAGCAAAAGAAGCTGCAGGAATCGCCGCCGCAAACCTCATCCAAAATGGGATGACAGTTGGGCTTGGAACAGGATCGACTGTAGCCTTTTTCATCGCAAAGCTCGCTGAACGCAAGCTTAAGATCAAAGCTATCGCAACCTCTATTCGCTCACATGATCTTGCAAAACAGCTTGGCATTCCCCTTCTAGAGGAAATAGATTCATTAGATATTGCAGTCGATGGAGCAGACGAAATCGACAAATCCGGTAATATGATCAAAGGGGGCGGAGGCGCGCTCTTACGTGAAAAAATTGTTGCTTCGATGGCTAAAAAGTTGATCATCATCGTCGATGAAAAAAAACAGGTCGACAAACTCGGCGCTTTTCCCCTCCCCGTTGAAATTTCCCCCTTTTGCTACACTGCTACCCTTGAGCACCTGAAGAGATTTAATCCCCAATTACGAAAATATCGGACCGACAACGGCAACTACATCGCTGACCTGCATATTAAGTCTATCGACAATGCCACAAAATTAAACACAGAGCTCCAAAACATTCCAGGTGTTTTGGAAACCGGATTATTTCTCAATCTCAATCCCACAGTTCTGATCGGCCATGCCGACGGAAAAACAACAACTATAAATTAGGATAGTTATGATTTCTGAACTCGTGCAACTGAACTTCGATAAAATACTTCAAACGCATAGCTATACTGTTGTGATCCTATCTGCTCAAGACAAAAAATTTGCCATCTACACTGAATCTAACGTTGGAAAAACACTCCAAATGTACCTCACAGGGATAGAAAAACCTCGCCCGCTCACCCACGACCTCCTCAGTATGATCCTAAAAGGGCTGGACATCCAAGTCAAACAGATGGTGATCAACGACCTGCAAGACACCGTCTACTACTCGCGACTCTTCCTGGAATTTGAAGGCGGCCCCATCAAAAACATCCTTGAAATCGATGCCCGTCCAAGCGATTGTATCATTCTCGCCCTCATGAACAATGCCCCTGTCTATTGCACTAAAGAAGTGCTCGACAAAACCATGCCGATCACCGAAGATGTCGGGACATCTCATTAATATTTTTTTCTCGCTACTCAATGCTCATGCCTGTTAATATCGCGGGCAAATAAAAAGGAGCATTGACATGAGTAAACCACGAAAAGATGTTGCATCAGCCGATAAATGGAACCTCGAAGCC